>JBMLRS010000064.1:0-2237 GCA_049240905.1 Elsteraceae bacterium | reverse complement strand
ACCCGACCAGTTGCCGGCGCCCGGATGCACGACCAGCCCGGCCGGCTTGTTGATGACCATGATGGCCTGGTCTTCATGCACGATGTCCAGCGCCATCGCCTCGGGTTCGTAGGCATGGGCGTCGGCGGCGGCCTGCGGGTTGGGAATATGGACCTCCGCCAGCAGCGACAGCACTTTCGCGCGCCGGGCCTTCGCGTCCATGTCGGTGTGGATCGACAGAGTCTCGCCGATCTGATCCCCGATCCGCATCAGCGGGTTGAGCGCGGTCATCGGCTCCTGGAAGATCATCGCCACGCCGGCCCCACGCACGCGCCGCATATCCCACTCGTCCAGGGACGCCAGATCCCGGCCTTCGAACAGGATCCGGCCGCCGTCGAGCGCCACGCCCGGCGGCAGCAAGCGCATGATGGCGTTCGCCGTCATGGATTTGCCGGACCCGGACTCGCCGACCACGCACAGAATCTCTCCCGCCGCGACGCTCAAGGAGATGTCGCGCATGGCGTGGCTGCGGTCGGCGCCCGGCGGCAGGCGGACGCTGACGCCCTCAAGCGAGAGGATGCCGTTCATCGGGATGGGGCTCATCGCCGCCGCAGCCGCGGATTCAGCGCGTCGTTCAGGCCCTGGCCGACCAGCGACACGGCGAGCACGGTCAAAAGGATTGCGACGCCGGGGATGGCGGAGACGTACCATTGGGTTCGCAGCACGTCGCGGCCAAGGCCGATCAGATTGCCCCAGGAGGCGGCGTTCGGATCCGACAGGCGCAGGAAGGCCAGGGCGCTCTCCAGCAGGATCGCGACCGCCATCACCACCCCGGCGTAGACGATGACCGGCGGCAGCGCGTTGGGCAGGATCTCGCCGAAGATGATGCGCGCGTCGCTCATGCCGATGGTGCGGCAGGCCTGGACATAGTCGCGTTCCCGCAGGCTCAGGAACTCCGCGCGGGTCAGGCGCGCCGGCGCCGGCCAGGAGACCACCCCGATGGCGATCGTCACCGTCGTCAGGGTGGAGCCGAACACGGCGACCAGAACCAGCAGCAGCAGGAAGTTCGGCAGGGTCTGGAACGCTTCGGTCAAGCGCATCAACACCGTGTCGATCCAGCCGCCGTAATAGCCGGCCACCGCCCCGACCAGGACGCCGATCGCGATCGCGATGCTGGTCGCCACGCCGCCGATCAGCAAGGAGATGCGGGCGCCATGGAAGATCTGCGCTGCGATGTCGCGTCCGGAATTGTCGGTTCCCAGCCAGAAGCGCGGGTTGTCGCCGGGCCAGATCAGCGGCCGGCCCGCCAAGGCCAGCGGATCGCGCGGGAACAGCGCGTCGGCGGAGACCGCCATCGCCAGCACGCAGAGCAGCAGCAGCAGGCCGATCGTCGCGCCGGGGTTTCGCAGGTAATCACGCAGCAGCTTCATCTAGCGTCTGCCCGATATAAGCAGAAGCAACATTGTCATTAGCACCGTCCTCATCCTGAGCCCGTCGAAGGATGCGCAAACTCTTCAACTTCTTTCACTTCATCGCCCTTCGACAGGCTCAGGGTGAGGATAAGAGGTTGAACCGTACGTGAATATTCTGATTCCAGCAAAACAGATAGGCTCCTAGCCGCTCGCCGAAATGCGGGGATCGAGCCGGGCGTAGAGCAGGTCGACCAGGAAATTCACGATGATCACCAGGATCGCCGACAGGAACACGATGCCCAGCAGCGTGTTCAGATCGCGCTGCACCACCGCCTCATACGCCAACCGGCCCAGGCCCGGCAGCGAGAACACGCTCTCCACCACCACCGATCCGCCCAACATCGTGCCGGCCTGCAGCCCGATCAGCGTGATCATCGGCAGCAGCGCGTTGCGCAGCACATGGCGGATCGTCACCCGCGTCTCATCCAGCCCTTTGGCGCGCGCGGTGCGCACGAAATCGAGGGTCTGCACCTCCAGCATGGAGGCGCGCATGATCCGCAGATAGATCGCCAGGAAGATCAGCCCCAGCGTCAAAGTGGGCAGGATCAGATGCTGCAGGATATCCCAGAACCGCGCAAAGCCGGTCAGGCCGCGGGTGATGTCCTCCAGCCCGCCGGCCGGCAGCCATTGCAGATAGACCGCGAACACCACGATCGACATCAGCCCGAACCAGAAGCTGGGCGTGGCGTAGAAGATCAGGCCCAGGGTGGAGATCAGCGTGTCCGGCCACTGGTTCACCCGCCGCGCCGCGATCACGCGATAAAGCGGGTCGCCGGTGACGCGGTA
>JBMLRS010000063.1:0-4143 GCA_049240905.1 Elsteraceae bacterium | reverse complement strand
CTTCAGCACATAGACCGGCGAGGGCAGCAGCGCGAGGAAGACGATCGTGTCCCAGGCGGATTGATGCTTCGAGGCGACGATGGCCGCGCCCTGAGGCAGCTTCTCAAGACCGATCACGCGATGATCCAGCCCGACGATCCAGCGCAGCAGCGTCAAGGCGCCCCGCGCCCAGAACCGCGCGGCGCGGATTCCAAAACGCAGCGGCAAGGCCAGCAAAGGCATCCCGCCGAGGCCCATGAAGAAGGTCCAGAGGTAAAAGGCGACGTTGAAGGCCATCGCGCGAAACAGAATCATGACCCAGCTTTCTCGAACCAGCCGCCCAGGGATTGAACCATCAGAGAAATCCAGGCGTAGCGCCATTTAACATATTCGCCGGCGACAAGGCCCGCGCTGCCCGGCCATTGCCACCAATCGACATGCTTGAAGCCGGCGGGAAACACCGGGTGGGGCGTGATCTGAACCTGCGGCAGGGCATGCCGGAACTGCAACAGGCTGCGCGGCATGTGATAGCTGGCCGTGACCAGGCGAATCGAGCGCAGCCCGATCCCGGCCGCGTAGCCTGCGGTCTCGGTCGCGTTGCCCGCCGTGTCCGCCGCCGCCCGCCCGAGGGCGACGCAACAGGCGAGCTTGGACGGGTCCACCAGATCGGCCCCGGCCAGGGCCCGCGCCTCCACGTCCTTACCGACGCCCGAGAAGAACAGCCGCGGCGCCAGCCCCTCGGCCAGCAATTGGAAGCCGGTGCGCACCCGTTCCGACCCGCCGGTCAGCACCACGATCGCATCGGTCTTGCGCTCGCGCTCCGCCGGCTCCATCGGCAGGCCGGCGGCGAAGCGCCAGAAATCGACTCCCACCGCCGCCACCGAGAGTAAGCCGGCGACGACCAGACCGGTGCGAATCCGACCGGCTTTGGAGCGCGCGCCCAACGGCCGCGCCATGATCACGCCATCCGCGCGAGGGTCGCCAGCACCGTCATGCGCGCGGTCAACCCCGCCAACCCAGCCGCAAGGAACGGCAGAGAGGCCACTGCGACCCACCCCAACGCCGTCGGCTCCAACGGCAACGCCAACGCGCCGGGCGCCCCCTCCGTCGCAAGGCTTAGCCCCAGCATCGATCCCAAAGCGAGGATCATGCCCAGAACCCCGCCCAGCAGCGCCGCCCCCGCGGCCCTGCGCGCAAAACCGGCTGCGATCCAGCCGTCCCGCGCGCCGATGATGTGCAGCACTTCAACCACGTCGCGGTGGATCGCCAACAGGGCGTGAGTGGAGAACATCACCGCGCCCGCCGCCACCACCGCGACCACCAGCAGGATCGCCGCGCTCAACACCCCGACTGCGTCCGAAAGCTGGCGCGCGCCGCTGCGCCAACGCCCGTGATCGTCGAACCGCGCGCCGGTCACGGCGGCCCGCAAGCGCTTGTCCAGGGCCGGCGCGTCCAGCGCAGTCGGGTTCACCGTCACGTCGATCAGCCGCGGCAGCGGCAAGGCGGCGAGATCTCCGGCTCCGCCTAGCCAGGGCTCGAGAAGCTTCAACGCCGCCTGCGGATCGACCGGCTCCGCCCGCAGCACGCCCGGCGCGGCGCGCAGCAACTCCAGCGCCCGGCTGACCCGCCGATCCATCTCCGCGCTGGTCGCCGGAGTGAGAATGTCCCCGGGCGGATCGATCTGAACGGTCGCCGTTCCGCTCAAGGCCTGCTCCCAATTGCCCGTCGCGCGCAGTCCGGCGGAGGCGGCGAGGATCGACAGGGCGGCGAGAAAGGTCATCGCCGCGACGATGCCAAGCAGGAAACGATGGGCGGAGCCGGGCGGGACAGGCAAAGGGGCCGCCGCCCGGAACAGCCCGGCGAGTCGATCCGACAAGCCGCGACGCGGCGGCGGGCCGGCGGGAGCCAGGGCGGAGCCGGCGGGTTTCACCGGGATCGGCTCTGCGGATCGGGCGGCGGGTCGCATCAGGCCGTCATCCCGGGCGCGGCGGCTTCGCGCGCAGGTCGAGGCGGCCGTCGGTCAGATGCAGGCAAGGATGGCCAAGCTCGTCGATCAGGGCGAGATTATGGGTGGCGACCACGACGGTCGTCCCCATCTGGTTCAACTGGTCGAACAGATGCATCAATCTGAGCGCGATGGCGTCGTCGACATTGCCGGTCGGTTCGTCCGCCAACAAGACGGCGGGGCGGGCGATCACCGCTCGGGCGATCGCAACGCGCTGCTGCTGCCCGCCGGACAAGGTGGACGGGCGGGAATCCAGATGATCCGCCAACCCGACCCAGGTCAAAAGCTCGGTCACATTCGCCCGCACCTGCGATTCGGGCAAGCCTGCGACCCGCAGCGGCAGGGCGACGTTGTCGAGCGCGCTGAGATGATCCAACAGCCGAAATTCCTGAAACACCACGCCGATTCGCCGCCGAACCTCCGGTAGATCCCGCCGCGAGACTGTGGCCATATCGCGGCCGAACAGGCCGATCAATCCGCGCGTGGGGCGCTGCGCCAGATACATCAACCGCATCAATGTTGATTTCCCGGCGCCGCTGATCCCCGTGAGAAAGTGGAAAGAGCCGGGCGCCAGATGAAAGCTTACGTCGCTCAAGACCTCGCGGCCGGAACCATAGCGCATGCCAACGTTATCAAAACGAATCATCTGAACGGACTCATCGGCGACGCGGCCGCGGAGGGAGATCGGACGCAAGCTTTGCCTTGTCGCAGGCTCCGAAGCCAGCGCCAATCCAACCAAGGACAATTTGCGCGAATCTCGCCCGACGCGAGTAATGTTGCTGGATCGTCATGGTGAATCTATAGTCCCGAAAACAGGTCGCCTCATCCTCATGATCATTACCTGCCCGTCCTGCGCTACCCGATACCTTGTCGACCCGAAGGCGCTCGGCGGCGGCGGGCGCACTGTGCGTTGCGCCTCCTGCGAGCATACATGGTTTCAGACCCCGCCGGAGGATATGCCGCGCGAAGTCGCCATGGCTCCGCCGCCGGAAGCGGTCAAGCCGCTGCCCCCCGGATCGAATCTGCCCGCGTTCGCCGAGCCGCCGTCGCGCAGCTACGGCGCCGCGATCGGCTGGGCGGTGTTCGTGATCTGCTTTCTGGGGTCGATCGGCGGCGTGTTCCTGATGAAGGAGGAGATCGTCGAACGCTGGCCGCCCGCCGCGCGCCTCTACGACGTGCTCGGAGCGCCGGTTGAGACCGCCGGCGCCGGGCTGGAGGTGCGCAACGTCGTCTCCTCCCGTAGAGACGACGCGGGCGCGTCGGTGATCGTGGTCGAGGGGACGGTGGTGAATGTGTCCGGCAAGGCCCGCGACGTGCCGGCGTTGCGCGTGTTCGTGCGCAGCCAGGCGAAGCAGGATCTGAAGGACTGGACGCTGCAGACCGACGTGAAGACGCTGCAGCCCGGGGAGACCGTCAATTTCCGCTCAGAGTTGCGCGATCCTCCGCGCGGCGCGACCGATCTCGCCATCCAGTTCTCCGCCGGCTGAGCCGGCGCCTTTCGCCGCGCCCTGCGGCGGCGTCGCCATGGCGGCCCCCGCCTGAATGTCGCTCCGCGCGCTCCGTACTCTGATCGCCATCGCGCGCCATGGCACCTTCGCCCGCGCGGGCGACGCGATCGGCCTCACGCAATCCGCCGTCAGCCTGCATGTGAAGCTGCTGGAGGCGGAGTTCCGCGCCAGCCTGTTCGACCGCTCGCGCCGCCGCCCGACCCTGACCGAAGCCGGATTGCTGGCGTTGGAGCGGGCGGAGGCGCTGGTCGCCAACTATGACGCGATCGCCGACGAGATCGCCGCCGGGCCCGGCCTGCGCGGCCGGCTGAGGCTCGGCGCGATCCAGAGCGCTTTGGCCGGCCCGCTGCCGAGCGCGCTCGGGCGGTTGAAGCAGGAGCATCCCAATCTGCGCATCAGCGTCGCCAGCGGCATGTCCGCCGAGCTTGCCGGTCGGATCGACGCCGGCGATCTGGACGCCGCCATCACCACCCATCCCGTGAAGCCCTTTCCGGCGGGGCTGGCCTTCACGCCGCTCTACGCCGATCGGTTCTGGATCGTCGCGCCCCCTGACGCCGCCGGACGCGACGCGGACGCCCTGCTGACCAGCCTTCCCTTCCTGCGCTTCGACAAGCGCGCCTGGGCTGGCCGCATGATCGAGGAGGAACTGCG
>JBMLRS010000062.1:0-2523 GCA_049240905.1 Elsteraceae bacterium | reverse complement strand
CACGTCATGCTTGGTCTCGCGCTCGATCTCGTCGATCCGGTCGACCTCAAACGCGCCGCGGGCGCGCAAAGCCGCCGGCACGTCAGCGGGAATCTGGCCGCGCGCGGCCATCGCCTCGGCCGCCAAGGTCTCGATCTCCAGCCAGATTTTGTAACGGTTCTCGGGCTCCCAGATCGATTGCATCTGGGGGCGGCTATAGCGCGGGATCATGATGGAGCCTTCAAGCAATGCGCCCCGCGCCGTTCGGCTGGCGGGACAATCTACGACAAGCCGCCAGTTTACACTGGCCGATCCGGCGGCGTCAGTAGGTCGTGACGCGCAGCGCGTTGTTAAGGTCCGCGATGTAGGCGTCGATCACCCCGCGCAGCGTGATCACCTCCGATTTCATCCGTTCGGCCGCCTCGAGCACCGCGTTGGCCCCGGCGCCGCTGCGTTCGGCCACGTCGTTCACCTTCGCAATGCTCTGCGAGACGGTGCGGGTTCCGCCGGCGGCGGCGGCGGCGTTGCGGGCGATCTGCCGGGTCGCGTCGCCCTGCTGCTCGATCGCGGCGGCGATGGCGGTGGTCACGCGGCTCACGCTCTCGATCGTCATGTCGATCGCCTTGATCGAGTCGACCGCGATCGCGGTTTCGCGCTGAATCCCGGTGATCAGACGCTGAATCTCATCCGTGGCTTGGGCCGTCTGAGCGGCCAGGTTCTTCACTTCGGTCGCCACGACCGCGAACCCCCGGCCTGCGTCGCCGGCGCGCGCCGCCTCGATCGTGGCGTTCAGGGCCAAGAGGTTGGTTTGGCTTGCGATCTCGTTGATCAGGCCTACCACATGGCCGATCTGCTGGGCGGCGTCGGAGAGGCCTTTCACGGACTGATTGGCGGCGCTGGTTTGATCGACGGCGCGCTCGGAGGAGGCGCTTGCCTCCGCGACCTGGCTGGCGATCACCGAGATGGAGGCGGACAGTTGCTCCGTCGCGGTCGCCACGCTTTCGACGTTGCGCGCCGTTGAGTCCGCCGTGGCGGCGACGATCGAGGCCTGACCCGAGGTCTCCTGGATCTGCTGGGTCAGCGCGTCGGCATGGTCCCGGACGGCGCTGGTCGTCGCGCTCACCTCGGTGGTGCTGCGGCCGACGTCAGCAAGAAAATGCTCCGTCAGCTCCTCCCGCTTCTCGCGGCGGCGGTTGGCGGCCGCGTTGGCGGTGGCCCTGGCTTCGTCCAGTTCCTGCGCCTTCTCGATCGACGCCTTGAAGGCGGAGAGTCCGGCGACCATCGCGCCGATCTCGTCGCGCTGTCGGATATCAGGAATGGCGACGACGCCATCTCCCGAGGCGAGCGCGTTCATGCCATGCGCGACCGCTTGCATCGGACCGGTCAAATAGCGGGTGACGAGGGCGAGCCCTGCGGCGAAGGACAAGATCAGGCCAAAACCTGTCGCGGCCAACACAAGCGCGACGTCGCGGTCGCCTTCCGCCTCCAAGGCGCGCATCGCCTCTCTCACGCGCGCGGATTCGTTCGCGCCGAGCGAGCGCTCCACGGCGCGGGCGCGCTGTTGAAGGTCCTTGATCGCCATCGTCGCCATGCCGCCGACGCCGACGGCGACAAGGGCGAACAGCATGAAGCAGAGGCCAATCTTCGAGCGTACGCCGCTGTCGAGAAACAGGGAGGGCATGGTTTTTCACCGAGCGCAGAGAACCTCATGGATAGGGGATGCGCGCGGCGACCTCAAGCAGGGAGCCATCCCTAAAGTTGTCTAGGATATTTTGTGTGGGCCGTGGCGAGCGCTGGGCTGTTCAGCGGCTTCACGCGGGTGAGCTTGGCTCGTCACAAGAGTCCCAGGGTCTTGAAGCTCCGGTGGCCGGCCGCGCTAATGATCAAATGATCATGAAGACTGATTCCAACTGAGCCGACCGCCTGTTTCACGTCGCGGGTCATTTCAATGTCCGCGCGCGATGGGGTCGCGTCTCCGGACGGATGATTGTGCACAAGGATGACCGCTGACGCTTTGAGCTCCAACGCGCGGCGCACCACCTCACGTGGGTAGACAGGAGTATGATCGATTGAGCCGCGTTGCTGGATCTCGTCGTCGATCAATCGGTTCTTGCGATCGAGATAAATCACCATGAATTGCTCGATCGCCGAGCGGGCGATCCGGCTATGGCAATACTCGATCAAGCGGTCCCAGGAGCTGATGACCGGCTTGTTCAGCACCTCGGTTCGCACCAGGAGTTGAGCGGCCGCCTCTATCGCCTTGAGCTGAGCGATCGCCGCGTCGCCCACCCCGTCCACTTCCCTCAGACTGTGGGGATCGGCGGAGATCACCCGAGCGAAGCCGCCGAAGCGCTTCAGCAACGCCTTGGCCAGAGGTTTGACGTCGCGGCGCGCGTCCGCTCCGAACAGGGTGAGTTCAAGCAATTCGTAGTCCGCCAGCGCGGCGGGCCCCCCCTTCAGAAAGCGCGCGCGCAGTCTTTGACGGTGACCGGCGCCGCTCCCCTCCGGTCCTGTCTCATCGACTGTCGTTCCGCTCGCGTCAGT
>JBMLRS010000061.1:0-1821 GCA_049240905.1 Elsteraceae bacterium | reverse complement strand
CGACCGACCACCAGCGCACCTCCAATCCTTTCATGTCATGCACCCGCTCCAGACAGACCGCGCCGGTCTCCTCATAGACGGAGAGGAAGGCGGTGAGCTGGAACTCCGACGCCAGGGCGTTCAGGACCGGCAGGCAGACCGCGCGCAGGTCGAAGCTCTCCACCACGTTCGGGGCCAGACGGCGGATGACGCCGCCCAGGCCGTATTTCTGGGTGGTGGGGTCCTGCACGATGAAGCCGCCACCCATCAGGGTCATCAGCAAACGGCGGGTCGTGCCCTTGTCCAACCCGGTCGCGCGGGTGACTTCGGCCAGGGATTGCAACCGTTCGCCGGCGAAGGATTCCAGGATGGCCATCGCGCGGGTCACCGCCCGCACCGTCACGACCTGCGCGTCAGAACTCATCGTCACAGCCCCTTGGATCAACGGCGAATTTCGCCTGGGTGGATCATCTAATGACACAGGTTTTGTTGATTGACACCCCTCAGATCGGGGGTGTCTTATCATTGGCAAACAAGACGGGCCTCCTCTGACGACGGCCCGCGGGAGGAAATCCGATGGTGACGATGTCCGTTGGCGACCACCAGGTCAGCCGGATCGAGGAGATGCTGACGCCCGGCTTCGACCCGAAATTCCTGCTGCCGGATTTCGACGCCGCGATCTTCGCCGATCACCCCCGCCTGCAAGACGCCAATTTCTGGCACGCCGCCTCGGGCAAAGTCATGTCCAGCATGCATTCCTGGCTGATCCGTCATCGTTCCAGTAGGGGCGATCTGATCATCCTTATCGACACCGGCTGCGGCAATCACAAGCCTCGCGCCCTGCCGCTGTTCCAGCGCTTCCATATGCTGGATCTGCCCTATCTCGACAATCTCGCGGCCCATGGCGTGCGGCCGGAGCAGGTGGATCTGGTGATCTGCACCCATCTGCATATCGATCATGTCGGTTGGAACACGCGGCTGGTGGACGGGCGCTGGGTCCCGACCTTCCCGAACGCCCGCTACATCTTCGGCAAACGCGAGTTCGATCATTGGCGCGGGACCGGCGCCGGATTGTCGATGCTGCCGGAGAACGCGGACGTGATCGCCGACAGCGTCATGCCGATCGTCGAGGCCGGCCTCGCCGAATTCGTGGAGGATGGCGCGCGCATCCTGGACGGGATCGAAGTTGAGGACGCGCCGGGCCACACCGCCGGGCAGATGCTGGTGAAGCTCACCTCCGGCAGGGACGCGGTGGTGTTCTCCGGCGACGTGATTCATCAACCCCTTCAGGTGTTCCGGCCGGACTGGAACAGCCGCTTCTGCGAGGACGGCCCCGCCGCGCGCGCCACCCGCCGCAAGCTTTTGGCCTACTGCGCCGATCGCGGCGCGCTGATCATGCCCGCCCATTTCGGGGCCCCGCACGCCGGGTCGGTCGGGCGTTCGGGCGATGAGTTTCACTTCAAGCCGGCCTTCGACGCGGCCTGGGCTTGACCCTGACGATTGGAGCTTAGGATGGGCCATACGATCACCGAGAAGATTCTGGCGCGCGTCGCCGGACTGCCGTCCGTGCGCGCGGGCGACGAAGTGATGGCGAAGCCGGATTTCGTGCTGGCCTATGACTTCCCCGGCTACACCGACGTGATCTTCAAGCAGATGAAGGAGGATTTCGGCATCGACCGCGTGGCCGAGCCCGATCGCTTCGGCATCTTCATCGACCATATGGTGCCCGCCGCCACGCCGGCGGAAGAAGAGCTGCACATCATCACGCGCAATTGGTGCGCGGAGCAGAACGTGCCGCTGTTCGAACGTAAGGGCATCGGCCATCAGGTCTCCGCCGAGGTC
>JBMLRS010000060.1:0-2366 GCA_049240905.1 Elsteraceae bacterium | reverse complement strand
GTCGAACTGGTCGCCATGCAGCACCAGCAGGCGGCGGCCGTCCGCCGTCACATGGATCGCCTCCGACACCACCGTGACCCCGCCGAACTGCAGATCGACGTAGTCGCGCAGGGCTTCGTCGTGATTGCCTGGGACATAGATGACCTTGGTGTTCTTGCGCGCCTTGCGCAGCAGCTTCTGCACCACGTCGTTATGGCTTTGCGCCCAATACCAGGACTTCTTCAGCCGCCAGCCGTCGATGATGTCGCCGACCAGATAAAGATACTCCGTCTCCGTGCTACGCAGAAAATCCAGCAACAGATCTGCGCGACATCCCCGCGTGCCCAAGTGAATGTCGGAAATCCATATGGCTCGATAGCGATGAAAGCCAGAACTTGCCGTATTCATGATTGGGCCGCGCGCGAATCGATGCTTGTTGCACGTGAACCTACCAAATCTCGCATGTAACCCTTAGAGAAATCGAAGATGTTGTATAATCTTCAACTCAGTGACTTTTATTTGTCATGAATATTTCATACGCGCGCGCCTCGGCCGAAGGCGGTCGACCGGCCCGGCTGACGCCGGTTCGCCTGTTGACGCCGCCGCCAAGCCTGCTTTAGTCCGCTGCAGGGAGAAGTTCATGGCCATCACCGTCACGTCGCTCGATCACCTCGTCCTCACCGTCGCCGACATCGGACGCACGATCGCCTTCTACCGCGACCATCTGGGCATGACGCCGGTGGAGTTCGCCCCCAACCGATGGGCGCTGACCTTCGGCCGGCAGAAGATCAATCTGCAGCAGGCGGGGGTCTATCTTGACCCGAACGCCAAGCACGCGACCTTCGGCTCGGCCGACATCTGCCTGCTGGTCGCCCAGCGCATCGAAGAGGTGGCGGAGAGCTTGTCCAAGGCGGGCGTGCCGATCGTCCAGGGGCCGGTTCGGCGCATCGGCGCGGTCGGGCCGCTGGATTCGGTTTACATCTACGACCCGGACGAGAACCTGGTCGAGCTGTCCTGGTGCGAGGCGTGAGCGGGGCGCTGCTTAGCCGGCGGGCGTTGCTGGCCGGCGGAATGGCGCTGGCCGGGGCTGGCCCCAGCCGCGCGGCCGGGTTCGATCCCGAGGCGCTGCTGATCCGCTATGGCTTCAAACCGGACGAGGCGGCCTGGGTCGTGCTGGATCTGGCGACAGGGTCCCTGTTGGCCGAGAAGCCGCAGCGCATTCTAGGACCGCCCGCCTCCGCCGCCAAACTGCCCGCCATGCTGGCGAGCCTGGGCGTATTGGGCGCGGAGCATCGCTTCGAGACCAAGCTGATGGGCGCCAAGGACGAGGTCACGCTGGTCGGCTCCGGAGACCCGCTGCTCGACTCGGAAGCGTTGCAGACTCTTCTGCCCGCCCTGAGGCAGGCGGGTCCGATCCAACGCTACAAGTTCGACGCCAGCGCCCTGCCCGAACTGCCGGCGATCGACGCGCGCCAGCCGCTGGTCTCCACATACAATCCTTCGGTCAGCGCGCTGACGCTGAATTTCAACCGAATGCAGATCAACTGGCGCTTCGACGCGCGCGGCTTCTCCGCCAGCGCCTTGTCGCCGTCGGCCAGGGCGAAGACGCCGATCGACACGGTCAGCTTCACGCAAGCCCCGAACGAGACCGACGCGGCGATCCTCTACGCCCCGAGCGTGACGCCGGACGGCGAGGTCTGGCAGTTGAACCGAAAGCTGAACGGCACAGGGTCCGCCGCCTTGCCAGTGCGCAACGCCAGCCCGGCGACGGCCGCCCTGTTCGCGCGGCTCGCGGCCAACGGCGGCGTGACCCTGCCGAAGCCGACGCGCGGCGCGCCCGCGCCAGGCGCGGTCGTTCTGGCGCGCCATGAAGGCCAAGCCCTGATCGAGACCGTGCCGCTGGTCCTGGCCTACAGCAATAATCTGGCGGCGGAGTTGGTCGCGGTCACCGCCGCCCGCCGGTTGGACCCAACTCTCCGCGACCTGAAGGGCGCAGGGGCGGCGCTCGCCGGATGGCTGCGCAAATCCATGCCGCAGACCGATTGGAGCGGCTTCGTGCTTGCGAACGGCTCGGGCCTGACGACCGAGACCCGCATCACCGCCCGTCAATTGGCCGACATCGTCCGGTTTGGCAGCCGCTGGGGGGCCGAGCGCTCCCTCGATTTCCTTCAGCTGATGGCGCCGGTCGAAGGCCGCAACCTGAAGGACGGCCGCCGCGTGATCCTGCCGCCGACCTGGGCCTTCCGCGCCAAGTCCGGCACGATGGCGTTCTCGCGCGCGCTGGCTGGATCCTTCGTCACCGCGTCGGGCCGGGCGGTCGCCCTCGGGCTCACGCTTCATGACCCCGTGCAGCGCGCGCGGGTCGATGGGCGGTTCAATCCCTTGAT
>JBMLRS010000059.1:2104-5556 GCA_049240905.1 Elsteraceae bacterium | reverse complement strand
GCGGCCTCGCCGCGGTGGGGGCCGCCAATGCTTGGCTACTCACGGGGGGTGGGGGGGGGGGCTTGGGGGGGGCGGGCCGCGCCCGCGTAGGACAGAAATTGTGAAAAGCTAAGCGGCGCGGTCGCGCTTGGGCGGACGGGCGGCGACATAGGCGATCGCCGCGTGCTCCGCGCAGTAAGGCTTTCCGGGCAAGGCCGGATCGCCGCAGAAACGGAAACCCGCCTCGCGCGGGTGACCGATCGGCCAGCTGCAGGTGTGCAAGGGGTTGTAAGCGGCGATCACCGCGGGCTGCGCGATGGGGCGCGGCGGACGCGGGCGCTTGTCGACGACGCCGCGCTTGATCGGGGACTCGCGATTGGGAAGACCGAGCCGGTGGACCTTGCCGACCACAGCGTTCTTGGTGATCCCGAGGCGTCGGCCAATTTCCGCTGTGGATAGACCGGTCTGCCACAAGACCTTGAGTTGATCGATAAGTTCCGGCGTCCAGGACATCGCGCCACCTCCTCAATGGTTAGTGGCAATTTATCCCAAACACACTAGAATTAGCAAGCTAAACGCCCCTCTATTGAGGGGCATAAAGCCAGTTATCAACAAGATATTGTGTCAGGCGGCGTTTCAGGCGTGCTGACTGTGACGGGCGCCACGCTGTTCATTGTCGTCGCGCTTGGCGACGACGTCATAGCGGCCGGCTAGGCTTGAGTCGTGGGCCGACAGCGCGAGCGGGCTCTCCCCGTTCTTCGATTTCTTGGAGCGGCTGGCCCCGCTCCATTCCCGCAGGCTCGACGCCGCGTCGGCGGCGACTTCCTCCGCCGGCGCCACGGCCTGAACGCGGATCGCGCCGGCCTGACTGGACGGCGTGATCGTCGCCGCGCCGCGATTGAGCAGGGCGGCGATCGCGCCAGCCCCGCTGACTTCGGCCTGCTTGGTCTGAGATTGCAGCAGCTCGGCGAACGACAAGCTCGACGACGTCTTCGCGACGCCGGTCGCGGCGAGAGACGAGGAAGCGCCGGGCGCGGCGGTGGGATCGAGACGTGAAATATCCATGACGGACCTCCTGCGCCTTTTTAAAGCAAGCAGCGCGCCAATCATTAACTCATTGATATAAATAGATTTTAGTCGCCAAACCGTCGGCAAGAACTGCCGGCTTCGGCAAGCGCTTCCGCCCGCGGGCGGTTCCGGGCAGAGTGGCGCGATGAGCCGAGTCCCGACCCAAGCCGACACGCCCCGCACCTTTCAACGCATGCGCTCGGGCCGGCGGCTCCATCTGCTGGACCCTTCGCCGATGGATGTCGAGATCTCCGACGCGATCTACGGCATCAGCCGTCAGATGCGCTGGAACGGCCAGACCGCGGGCGAGGTCGGCTTCACCGTGGCGCAGCACAGCGTGGTGGTGGAGGAGATCTTCAGCGCGGTGGTCTGGCCCAAGGCCCCGATCGAGGCGCGGTTGGCGGCGCTGGTCCATGATCTGGCGGAATGGGTGCTGTCAGACCTCTCAACCCCCGTAAAGGCGGTGATCAAGGCCGCCGGCTATGGCGAGCTGGAGCAGCGGGTCGATCGCGCGATCCGCCTGCGCATCGGCCTGCCCGCCGCGCTGCCGGCGGCCTGGGTCGATCCGTTGAAACGCGCGGACCGGATCGCCGGCGTCACCGAGGCGGTGCGTCTGGCCGGCTGGAGCGAGGCGGACGCGCGCCGCGACGTCGGCAAGGGCTATCGCGGCAAGCTTTGGGAAGGTTCGTTGGAGCCGCTGCCGGAGGCCGAAGCAAGAGCGCAATGGCTGAAGCGCTTCGCCGAACTGGGCGGGCGTTAAGACAGTTTCGCCACCAGAAAATCAATGAACGCGCGGGTCTTGGCCGGGGTCAAACGACCCGCCGGCCAAACCGCGTGGATGGCGATGCCCGTCGGCGCCGCACCCAGATCCAGGGCGACCAGACGCCCGTCGGCCAACGCCTCGGCCACAATGAATTCCGGCAGCAAGGCGATCCCCGCCCCCTCGATCGCCGCCGTCGCCAGCACGTCGCCATTGTTGGCCGCGAGCCGCGCCTTGATCGGCGTCGCCTTGATCCCGCCCGTCCCTTCGAAGGCCCAACTGTCGACCGGGAGGCTGAGGGTGTAATGCAGGCAGTCATGCGCGGCGAGGTCGCCCGGGCGGTTCGGGACGCCGCGCGCCGCCAGATAGCGCGGGGCGGCCACGACGTGACGCGCCACCGGGCAGATCCGCCGCGACATCAGGCTTGAATCGCTCAGGCTGCCGATGCGCAGCGCCACGTCGATGCGATCCGCCAGGAGATCGAGATAGCGATCCTCGAACTGCGCCTCCAGGCTGACCTCCGGGTGAAGCGCCAGAAACTCGGGCAGCAGCGGGGCCAATCGGCCAACCCCGAAGGACAAGGGCGCGGCGACCCGCAGCAGCCCGCGTGGGGTCGCCTGAAGCTGTCCGACCGCCGCTTCGGCCGCATCCAGATCCTCCAGCAACCGGAGCGCCCGCTCATGCAGCAGCGCGCCGGCCTCGGTCAGCCGCTGCCGGCGCGTGGAGCGGTCGAGCAGCCGCGCGCCCAGGCGGGTCTCCAGCGCCGCCAGCCCCTTGCTGACCGACGCTTTCGACCGCCGCAACTGACGCGCCGCGGCGCTGACGCCCCCCGCCTCCACCACGGCGGCGAACAGAGCCAGGCTATCCAGGCGATCTTCCATCTTTTGTTTCCATTTTCGAAACAATCTGATCAAACTTTGATAGATTATCACCGGATTGGGAACGCACTAAATCAAGGCCATCACTCAGCCGCCGTTTCGAACGGCTCAGGAGAAAAGCCATGTACGACCCCCGCCCCTATGACAGTTTCGGCCGCTTCCAGAACGAATGGCTGAACGCCCGCCACCATTTCAGCTTCTCCAGCTATCATGACCCCAAGCGCATGGGCTGGGGCCCGCTGCTGGTGTGGAACGACGACCGCATCGCGCCGCGGAGCGGTTTCGGCATGCATGGCCACAAGGACATGGAGATCATCACGATCCTGCGGCGCGGCGCGATCACCCACACGGACAATTTCGGCCATCGCGGCCGGATCCCGACCGGCGAGATCCAGGTGATGTCGGCCGGCACGGGCATACGCCATTCGGAATGGAACGAGGAGAACGAGGAAACCGGCCTGTTCCAGATCTGGATCGCGCCGCGCACGGCCAACCTGCCGCCGCGCTGGGAGAACAAATCATTCCAGGATCCGACGCCGGGCGCCCTGACCGCGCTGGTCTCCGGCGCGTCAGGCGAAGGCGCTCTGACCATCGATCAGGACGCGACGCTCTACGCCGGCGCGGCGACGCCGGAGGCTCCGGTCAGCCACAAGCTGGACGGCCGCCCGGCCTATCTGGTGGTGGATCACGGCGCGATCAGCATCGGCGGCCACAGCCTGAAGGCCGGCGACGCGATCGCGATCAAGGATGAAGCGACGATCCGGATC
>JBMLRS010000059.1:0-2094 GCA_049240905.1 Elsteraceae bacterium | reverse complement strand
TCGGCAGGCGCAGCAGGCGCAGCAGGGAGAGGACCTGTCGCTGATCCTTGCAATGTTGAAGCAAGCGCGCGCACGGAGCGGGCGCTGCTAGCCGGGGGCTCCAAGTTACCAGACGATCCGGATCGAAGCGACGGCGCCGAGCCGCTTCTACCTCGCCGATCTCCCGACCGCGTAGTCAGCGCGTCTTCGACTTGGCCTGACTCGCGAGAAGCCGAGAACGCGCTATCGCCAGGGAGATCTGAACAAGATCGGCTTCGAGGTAAGCCGATCTTGTTCTAGGGCCCCTGGATGCGCGGCGCGCAATTGCGGCCGGAACTGACGCAGGTCTGCAGTTTGTTCCACTCGACGAACTCGACCACCAGCTTGATGGCGATGACCGAGCACATGAGCACGATCAACAGAATCAAGAAATCCTGCCCCGGATCGTATCGCGGCTTGGGCCGCGGCGGGGCGTCAGCCGGCTGAGGCGCCGGATCGGTCATTTCCGGCGGGCCTGGCATTCGGCCGGGAGCGCGACCCGCGTCAACACATCCGACGCGGCGGCGACCGCGCGCGCCTCCTGATGGCGGTAGCGACCGCGCGACGGCCCCGGGCAATCGCGCGCGTGGCCGCTCTCCACCAGCAGCGCCGCCACGTCCGCGCCGACAGTCTCGCAGCCCGCGCTCAACATCCCCGCGTAAACAGTGCGTTGCCCGTCAATATGACAAGTGACGATGCGATCGGCGACGATTCGCATCAGGCCCGCCGCCGCGGCGCTGCCGCCTTCGTCGCCCAGCTTCGGCGCGACGACCCACTTCAGTCGGAACGCCTGCCCCTCGATCACCAGGGTGGTGGCGTCGAGCACGCGGGCGAAGCCGCTGACGGTTTCGGCGCGCGCGGCGGGCGCGACCGCAAGTCCCGCGAGCAGAGCGGCCGTGAGGGTCAATTTTCTATGAAAACGGGGGCTTTCGACCATGGCGCGCCGTCACGTTGGAAGGGAGATGCGGAAGAATGCCAGCAAATCGATCGGCGGGAAACTATTGCGCCGCAGCAAAGCGTCGAAGCCCAGGCTCCCCTAGGTAAATACCGCATGTTGCGCTGAAGCAACACCGCCTGGATATTGCCTTCGGACGCTCGCTATCGAGCACGCTTTGAGTATAGTGCACTGGAGTTTCGAAATTTGGAGGCGCCTTGGGCGTGCGCCGCGACCTCGCGGGCCCGCCTAGCCGACCGACACATGGAGAGTGAAAAACATGAAGATTAAACATCTGCTACTGTCGGCGGCGATGGTCGCCCTTCTGCCCCTGACGGCGCAGGCGCAGTCTAAGGCGACCAATGGCGTCTATGTCAGCTTCGGGGCGGGCTTCAACCTGCTGAACGAATCGAACGAGAAGTTCGGCGGCCGTTCCGGCAAAACCGACTATGACGGCGGCTACGCCGTTCTCGGCGCGGTCGGCTATGGCTGGGGCAACGGGCTCCGCACGGAGCTCGAAGGCGGCTATCGCAACAACACGATCAAGTCGGCGACGTTCGCGGGCGTTAATTCGCGCGCCAGCGGTTCGATGTCCGCGATGAGCCTAATGGCCAACGCCATCTATGACTTCAATCTCGGCAGCTTCTCGCCCTATATCGGCGCCGGCGTCGGCGTCGCCCGCATCGGCGCGAACCGCACTTCGACGGTGGCGAGCCAGATCGACGATTACGACATGCAGTTCGCCTATCAGGGCATCGCCGGCGTCGCTTACGCGCTGACGAACAACTGGAAGCTGGACCTGGGCTATCGCTACTTCGCGACCACGAACCCGAGCTTCATGGCGGGCAGCGCCGCTTCCGGCGGCCCGACCGGCCCGACCATCCGCAGCGAGTACAGCGCGCACACCGTGCTGCTGAGCGTCCGCTACGAGTTCGGCGCTCCGCCGCCGCCCCCGCCGCCGGCCGCTCCGGTCGCCGCTCCGCCGCCCCCGCCGCCCCCGCCGCCGGCTCCGGCCCCGGCGATCCAGCGCGCCTTCATCGTGTTCTTCGACTTCGACCGGGCCGACATCACCCCGGAAGCGTCGCGGATCATCCGGCAGGCCGCCGAGACCGCCAAGCGCGGCGCCGTGCCGCGGATCGTGG
>JBMLRS010000058.1:0-8849 GCA_049240905.1 Elsteraceae bacterium | reverse complement strand
GTCCAGTTGCACCGCGCCGTCATCCGCGCCGAAGCGGGACAGGATGTCGATGTTCTCCACCGGCACGAACAGCTTGTCGCCGCCGGCGTAGATCACGCGCAGGCAGTCATGCGGCGCGCCGCCGACCTCAACCGTGATCAGCCCGTCATAACGGCCGACGCCATGTTCGACATGGACCACCAGATCGCCGTCGCTCAAGGCCCCGGCTTCCGAAATGTAATCCGCCGCGCGCTTCTTGCGCGTGGTGCGGATCAGGCGGTCGCCCAGAATGTCGGCCTCGGTGATCAGCGCCAGGCCGTCGGACAGGAAGCCGCGCTCCAGCGGCATCACCACGCAAGCGATCCCGGTGCGGGAGGATTTCTCGACCTCCGGCCAAGTCTCCGCGGGCGCCGCGCCGGACGCGCCGTGCTCCTTCAGCAGATGCTGGATCCGGTCGCGTGAGCCCGCGCTCTGGGAGGCGATGACGACCCGTCGTCCCTCCTTCTGCATCGCCGAGGCGTGGTCGCGCACGGCGTCGAACAAGTTCAGGTCCGGATTGTTGCGCACGTCGGCGAAGGTCGGGCCCAGGCGGCCGCCGGCGTCGATGCGGTTGGGTCCGTCGACGAAGGCGGACGAGGTGAAGGCGCCGATCGGCAGTCGCTCGAACGCATCCGCCAGCTCCGCCCCGGTCAGATACAGCATCTCCGGCGGCAAAGGCCGATATGGCGCGCCGTCGCGATCGACCCCGATCATCGAGAGGCGCGCTTCATAATAGTCGGTGATCAGCTCGAACCGCGCGGCCACCCCCTCCTCGGCCTGAGAATCGAGCGAGATCGGGGCGTCCGGCAGATGGTCGAACAGCGTCTCCAGCCGATCGTCGAACAAGGGCAGCCAATGCTCCATACCCATATGGCGGCGGCCGGCGCTGATCGCCTCATAGAGCGGATCGTTGGCGGATTGCGGACCGAACCTGCCGCGATAGCCGTTGCGGAACCGCTCGATCGAGTCAGCGTCGAGCCGCAGCTCGGAGACCGGCCGGAAGGCGACGCTTTTCCGGGTTCCGGTCGAACGCTGGGTCATGGGGTCGAAATCGCGGATGCCGTCCAGCACGTCGCCGAACAGATCCAACCGGACCGGCTCGCCCATGCCGGTCGGGAACACGTCGACGATGCCGCCGCGCACCGCGAACTCGCCCGGCTCGCGCACGGTGTCCGCCCGCTGATAGCCGTTGTCCGTGAAGAAACGCAGCAGTTCGGGCAGCGGAACCTTGTCGCCCACGGTCAGCGGCTTGAAGGCGGGGCCGATCACGGCGCGCGACGGGACGCGCTGCAGCAGCGCCGCGACCGTGGTGATCACCACCCGAGGCTGCTGGTTGGTCGCTTTGCCGGCGGCGATCCGGCCCAAAGCGTCGATCCGGCGGCTGACCAACGGGCCGTTCGGCGAGACGCGGTCATAGGGCAGGCAATCCCAGGCCGGAAACTGGATGATCTCGATCTCCGGCGCGGCGACCGCGAGGCAATCGGCGAGCAGCGCCATGCGCGCGTCGTCGCGCGCGACATGGAGGACCGTGCGGCTTTGGTCGGCGAGCGAGCGGGCGGCGCGCGCGATGACGAAGGCGTCCCAGCCCTCCGGCGCGCCATGAACGATCGTGCGGCCGGAGCGGGCGAACCAAGGAAGGGAGGTCAAGAGGCGTTCTTCTCCAGGGCATGGCGATGGATCTGCGCCACCAGATCAGCGTCATACGGCGGCGCGGGCGGCGCCCGGCCGGTGCACCACAGCATCAACACGTCGTCGTCCACTTCCAGCAGCGCCTCGAACGCGTCGATCTGCGCGTCGGTCAGGTCGGCGATTCGGGCTTCGGCGAATCCGCCGATGACGAAATCCGCCTCTTTCGTGCCGCGATGGGCGGCGCGGAACAGCAATCGTTTTTTGCGGGCGTCCAACGCCATGGGGTCTGTCCAACAAGTTCAAGAGCCTATCTCGGAAGTACCCATAACCGGCGTCAGGCGCAAGAATGGGCGGGATAGGAAGGCGGCGAGACGCGATGCGCGGGGCATCGCGCGAGCCGGCTGACGCAGCCCGCCCCTTCTTGCGCCCGACCCTTCGGGCTTAGAAATCAAGGGCTTCCGCGGCGTCACACGCCTAGTGCGATGCCCGGGCATCGCGCGTCGGCCTGTTCCTGGCGGCCATCTCTTGATTTCTCAGCGACGGCTATGGGCACTTCCGAGATAGGCTTTAAGCGCGGTGGGGATTTTTCCCTGCCGTCGCGATCCCTCCAGGATATAGAAGCTGGCGACTGCGCTGTCAGCATCGCAACCGCCCCCGCCGCAAGGACCAAGCCGGATCGTGCGTCCCGTCCCGTTGTTTCCGCTCTTCGCCGAAGTGACCGCGCTGCCCGGCGTCGGCAA
The DNA here is from genome assembly GCA_049240905.1 of Elsteraceae bacterium. Taxonomy (GTDB): domain Bacteria; phylum Pseudomonadota; class Alphaproteobacteria; order Elsterales; family Elsteraceae; genus JBMLRS01. The sequence continues at coordinate 6,462 of JBMLRS010000058.1, read as the reverse complement.
GCAGACGGCCGCGTTGATCGAGAAGTTGGTCGGCCGATCGGTGGTGGATCTGCTGTGGCATCTGCCGGTCGGGCTGATCGACCGCCAGCCGCTGACCTCCCTGGCGGAGGCGCGGGTGGGGTCGGTCGGCACGGTGAAGGTCTCGGTGCTGTCGCATCTTGCGCCGCCGACCCCACGCCGGCCCTACCGCGTGCTCTGCACGGACGGCGTGGACTCTCTCTCGCTGCTGTTCTTCCATGCGCGCGGCGATTGGCTGGCCAAGCAGCTGCCGGAAGGATCGCAGCGCCTCGTTTCCGGCCGCTTCGAGCTGTTCGGCGACGCTCTGCAGATGTCGCATCCCGACTATATCCTGCCGGTCGAAGAGGCGGACAGCGTGCCGGCGATTGAGCCGGTCTACCCGATGACCGCCGGCCTCGCCCCGAAGATCCTGACCAAGGCGGTCCGCGCCGCGCTGGAGCGGGTTCCCGATCTACCGGAATGGCTCGACCCGCTGCTGATCGAGCGCGAAGGCTGGAGCGATTGGGGAACCGCCCTGCGCGCCGCGCATAACCCAACAACCGGCGGCGATCTCGATCCCGGCTCCGCCGCGCGCCGCCGCCTCGCCTTCGACGAGCTGCTGGCCAATCAATTGGCGCTTGGATTGGTGCGCGCGCATCAGCGCAAGCGTCGCGGCCGCGAATTGACGGTGGACGGCCCGCTCCGCCAGAAGCTGATCGGTCTGCTGCCCTACAAGCTCACGGGCGCCCAGAGCCGCGCGATCAAGGAGATCGACGAAGACCTCGCCGCCCCTCGCCCGATGCTGCGGCTGCTGCAGGGCGACGTCGGCAGCGGCAAGACCGTCGTCGCCCTCTCCTGCCTGATCGCGGCGGTGGATTCCGGGGCCCAAGCAGCGTTGATGGCGCCGACCGAAATCCTGGCCCGGCAGCATTTCGCCACGCTCTCCCCGCTGGTGGAGGCGCTGGGCCTGCGCATGACCCTGCTGGCGGGAACGGCGCGCAGCAAGCAACGTGCGGAATCCCTGGCGCTCCTGGCCTCAGGCGAGGCTGACATCGCGATCGGCACCCACGCGCTGTTCCAGGAGGAGGTCGAGTTTCGCGACCTCGCCGTGGCCGTGATCGACGAGCAGCATCGCTTCGGCGTGCATCAGCGCCTCGCGCTCGCCTCCAAAGGCAAGGGGGTGGATGTGCTGGTGATGACTGCGACGCCAATCCCGCGCACCCTCACCCTCACCGCCTATGGCGACCTCGATGTCTCCCGCCTGGATGAGAAGCCGCCCGGCCGCAAGCCGATCGAGACCCGCGCCCTGCCGCTGGATCGATTGGAAGATGTGATCGCCGGGGTTGGTCGCGCCACCGCGTCGGGCGCGAAGGTCTATTGGATCTGCCCGTTGGTGGATGAATCCGAGCAATTGGATCTGGCGGCCGCAGTGGAGCGCCACGCCGCGCTTCAGGTCTATTTCGGCGATCGGGTCGGGCTGGTGCATGGCAAGATGAAGACGGCCGAGCGCGAGGCGGCGATGGCCCGCTTCGCCGATCCGAACAGCGAGGCGCCAACCGACATTTTGGTGGCGACGACGGTGATCGAAGTCGGCGTGGACGTGCCGCAGGCTAGCGTGATCGTGATCGAGCATGCGGAGCGTTTTGGTCTTGCCCAACTGCACCAACTGCGCGGCCGGGTCGGGCGCGGCGATCGCGCCTCCTCCTGCCTGATGCTCTATCACGCCCCGCTGGGCGAGACCGCGAAGGCGCGGTTGAACATCCTGCGCGAGAGCGAGGACGGCTTCCGGATCGCGGAGGAGGATCTGGCGCTGCGCGGCGCCGGCGAGATGCTGGGCGTGAAGCAAAGCGGCATGCCCACCTTCCGCCTGGCCGATCTTTCCGTTCATGACGATCTGCTGAGCGTCGCGCGCGCTGACTCCCAGCGTATCCTGCGCGTTGACCCGGAGATGACCAGCGAGCGGGGCGAAGCGCTGCGTCGCGCGCTTCCTTCGATCGGGCTAGCCGATGTTCACCTTCACCGAAGCCACCGCCCTGCTGGGGCTGGTCGTCGCCGCGCGCTTGATCGAGGCGATGATGGCGCGTCGCAACGCCGAACGGTTGATCGAAGAGGGCGCGGAGGATCGCAGCGGCGACTTCTATCTGCTGTGGATGGCCTTGCAAGGCGGCGGCTTGTTCCTCATCGCGGCGATGATGAACCCGGATCGCCAGCCGCCCTTGGCGGCGCTTCTGCTGTTCGCGCCTTTCTTCCTGATCCGCGTGGGTCTCCTCGCGCGCTATCGACGAAATTGGGTCACGCGGCTACTGACGACGGCCAATGGGGACTTGATCGATCCCGTGCCGAGGCAATATCGCAATCTCACAAGGGGCTTGGCGGCGGTCGAGGCTGCGGCCCTGCCACTGGTTCTGGGTTTGCCCTTTGTGGCGTTAGCTCTGGGTGTTTCGCATGCCGCGTTCATCGCCTATCGCATCCGATTGGAGCGCTCGCTTGCGCGCGGCTAGCCTCGCCGTCGCCGTGATGATGCTGGTCGGCTGCAGCGCGCCTGCGCAGCAATACCAGCGCGCCGGCGGGTCGCAGAGCGAGTTGGAGCAGGATCAACGCGGATGCCGCAGCGAGAGCAACCGCTTCACGCGGGAGGCGGAGCGTCGTCAGACCAACGCGCTGATCGACTCAGGCGCGCGGATCGGCGTGGGCTCGATCGAGACCGATCAAATCGCCGGCAGTCTGCGTGAGTCCTCACGCCAAGCCTTTGAGCAATGCATGGCCCGCCGAGGGTGGGTCCTCAAGAAGAAAGACGCCTCATGACGCAGATGGAGCAGCCAAGCCACCGCAAGCTGATCGCCGGGCTGGGGATCATCGCCGGCTTGCTGGTTTATGTCGCGGTTTGCCTGTGGCTGGCGGTAGACGTGCTGCCACAGCATTGGCTGATGGAGTTGGTGTTCTACCCTATCGCCGGCTTCGCCTGGATTTGGCCAGCGGCGTGGGCGATCCGCTGGTCCGCCAAATAGAACTCAGACTCGTTCGGACATCGCGCGCAGATTGCGCGTGAAGGTCACGAGAATCCGGCGCAAGAGCGGTGTGGCGCGGGTCAGATGCTCATTGAACAGCTTTGAGGTGATCACCACGCACACGGTCGGCTCAATCGCCGTCGCGGTCGCGGACCGCGGGTTGTTATCGATCAAGGCCATCTCGCCGAGGATATCCCCGGTTTCGCGATATCCCAACACAACCCTTTCGCCGCCCTGGGTCTTGGAAATCTCGACGCGACCGCGCTCGATCAGGAAGGCGTCGCGCGGCGGTTGACCTTCGCGGAACAACTCCTGCCCCACGCCAAAAGGCACTTTATTGGTGACCCACTCGCCCATCTCGTCCCCCGCGCCTTCGGTCCAGTACGCCTAGCCGACGTCTGGTCGATTAGGGATAAAGTCCAGAAGCAGATTCTCGGCCCCAGCCGGTGATTTCCGCTCGATCCGCCAACCAGCCTCCTGATACCGCAGCATGATGCTGTGCAGAATACGGTCCGACACCGTTTTGCTTGGCAAGGTGACGGTGACCGTCAGACCCGGGAAATAGTTGATTTCCAGAAATTCGTCGATCTTGCCCTCAACGAACCGAAGGATCTCGTACTCTTCCTTGGCGAGTCTGAATGCTTGCTGCGGCGTAATTGGCATCGGCTATCCGTTTTCGTTGACGACAGACTTACATCCAAATCAGCACCGGATCAGGCGACGCAATGACGCGTCCAAAGCCCTCACCCCGCGCACGACATCCAAGCACCACCCGGTCGCCCGTATCGACCGCGCTGAAGCCCCGACCCTAAAACGCTCCAGACATTGCGTCGGGTAACATCATGTTAAAGTATGATCGAAGTTCACGATCCCTTTCAACCGTGAAACCCGGTCATGTAGTTTTACCTCAACGCGAACCGCTCAGGCCCGAACATCGGTTAACATCGTGGTTTCTGATACACTGATAACAAAATGAAAATCAACGAACTTCATCTTTGGTTGAAAGTGCGGAGGCCGCTCTTGCGCCGCTTCGGCGAAGGCGTCGACCGGATCGCCGGCGCGCCCCTCGCCCTCAACTCGCCCCAGCTCGCCTGAAAGAGGCCCCAATGACCGACGATTCGCGGCTGTGAGCGCGCCGCCCTCCTCCCCACGTTTGCAGACCGCGCTGGCCGCGCATCAGCAGAACGATCTAGCAACGGCGGAGCGGATCTATCGTGAGATCCTCACCGAGAATGAGGCCGACCCCGACGCCCTGCACTGGCTTGGCGTGCTGGCGTTGCAGGTGGGGGCGGCGGAGATCGCGGTGAATCTCATCTCGGACAGCCTGAAGGTGCGCCCTGGCGATCATCTGGCCATCGCCAATCTCGGCAACGCCTATCGAGCGCAGGGATCCTGGCGGCAGGCGGAGGCCGCCTTCGCCCAAACCCTGTCATTGGAGCCAGGCTTCGTCGATGTCTGGATCCGCTATGCCGACATGGCCCGGGAGCAAGGGAATCACGCCGTCGCGCGCCCCAGGCTGGAGCAGGCGCTGAAGCTCGCCCCTGACAACGTCAACGCGCTGTTTGTGCTAGGCGAAGTTTGTCGCGAACTGGGCGACCACGACGCCGCGCGCGTCCATTGGGAGCGCTGCGCGGAACTGGACCCGACCGACCATACCGGCGTCCGTCTCGCTCTTGCCGCCCTCGGCGCGCTGCCCACGCCTGCGCGCCCGGATCCGGGTTGGATCGCGACCCTGTTCGACAGCTACGCCGGCGCCTTCGACCGTCATCTGACAGAGACCCTGGGCTATGTCGGCCCGGAGTTGCTGGCCGCCGCGGCGCGCGCCTGGGCCGGCGATCGCGCAGGCTCTCTGACGGTCGCGGACATCGGCTGCGGCACAGGCCTCGCCGGCGCCGCGCTGCGGCCCTTGGCGAAAAGCATGGTGGGCGTCGATCTTTCTCCGAAGATGGTCGCGCTCGCCGCGGAGCGGGAGATCTATGACCGGCTCGACGTCGCCGAGCTGGTCGAGTGGCTTGAGGCGGACAAGTCGGATCGGTTTGATCTGATCGTCGCGGCCGACGTGCTGAACTATATCGGCGATCTGACGCCCGCCCTGAAGGGCGCGCGCGGGCGGCTGGCGCCGGGCGGCCGCCTGATCGCGACCTTGGAGGAGATGGAGGACGCGGAGACCGACGGGTATCAATTGGCCCCGGCGCTGCGCTATCGCCACGGACAAGGCTATGTCGGCCGAATCGCCGCGGAGGCTGGCCTGAAACTGGTGACCAGCCAGCCGGTCACGCTGCGCAAACAAGCCGGCGAGCCGGTCCGCTCGATGCTGGTGGAACTCGAATTAGCCTAGAAGCCGAACATGTGGTCGAGGGCGAAGCCGCCAGCGTCGCTCAAGGCCGCGTGATAGCCGAACAGCCGGCAGGTTCGATCCACGATCGCGATCGTGCCGTCGGGGCCGGCGTCGCGCAGTTCAGGCCCTGAGAAGATGTCGCGCGCGAACCAGAGCCGCGAGCCGGAGCAGGGAATGTTCAGGGTGGCCTCCGCCACGGACTCGCCCGAGCCGTTGGCCAGCGTCATCACCGTGGTCGATTTCGGCCACCAAGGCGTCGACGCCGGATAGATCAGGCAGCACAGCGTCTCCGCCGGCTTTGGCGCGAGGCGCAGCAGCAGCCGCGTGGTCAGCCCCGGCGGCTTGCCGTGATAGGATTGCGGCTCGCCCTTGTAGACCATGGCGGTGTTGAAGACATGGGCGCCGAAGCTGCTGTCCGCGACCTGCCCGCCCACATGGCGATAACGAAACAGCGCGTGCAGCCAACCATCCGCCTGCCCGCCCGCGCTGAAGTCGTAGACCAGTTCGAGGTGGCCGCGCTCCATGGACGCGCCGCTCTTCTTCAGCATCTCCTCGACCTGCACCAGACGACGGTGATCGCGCGGCAGATCTCCCAGGCTCTCTTGGGCGACCAGCGCGCCGTCCGGATCATAGAGATGAACGGCGAGCGGCAGACTGCGCTGCGCGGTGGTCATCGGCGTCGGCAGCAGTTCGGTCTGAAAGAGGTTTCGCGGCAGCACCGGGGCGGGCAGAATGAAGCCCTTGCCCATAGCGCCTCCAAGCTCCGCGATTCCCGGATCCAGCTTCAGATCCGTGCGCTCGACATTGGCGTGCGCCAGGGTCACCGTTCCATCGGGCCGGCGCAGTTCGTAGCGCGGACGACCGCAATGGCGGCCGGCGGTGAATTCGATCTGATCCGGCCAGGAGAGGTCCGGCAGCATCTCAGCCATGTCGATGGCGTGCGTCCCGAAGGCGGGGATCTCCTTCGGATAGGCCGCGGTCTCGGCCCTGCCCATTCGGTTGAAGGTCAGGGTTCCGGCCGGAATCGCGGTGGGGTGCGAATTCTGCACCCACAGCAGCACGGTCTCGCCCGGCTCCGCCGCCGGCACGCCCGCGTAGTAATCCGCCGGCCAGCTGTTC
>JBMLRS010000057.1:0-13048 GCA_049240905.1 Elsteraceae bacterium | reverse complement strand
GCGCCTACAACAGGCAGCTGATCGAGCAAGCGACGGCGCTGCTGCAGGACCGGCTCGGTCTGGTCCCTCTGGCCTCAGCCGCCTATCGCGGCTTCCTGGCCAGCTTCGACCTCGGCCCCGGCACCCCGGCGCAGGCCCTGGCGCTGCATGACGAACTGCTCGATCGCCACAAGGTCGAACTGCCGATCATGCCGCTGAAGGGCCGCATGGTCGTGCGGATCAGCGCGCAGATCTTCAATTGCCTTGAGGATTACCAAGCCCTCGCCGCGGCCTTGGAGCAGGTCGTTTACCCCTCGCGGGCGACACGCAGCAGATAGGCGCCGTACTGGTTCTTGGCCAAGGGCTTGGCAAGCGCCTCCAGTTGGGCCGCGTCGATGAAGCCTTTGCGGAAGGCGATCTCCTCCGGGCAGGCGATCTTCAGGCCCTGGCGTTCCTCGATCGTGCGGACGAAATCGCCGGCCTGCAGCAGGCTTTCATGCGTGCCGGTGTCGAGCCAGGCGTAGCCGCGCCCCATCTTCTCCACGCCCAGATCGCCGCGCTCCAGATAGGCCCGGATCACGTCGGTGATCTCCAGTTCCCCGCGCGCGGACGGTTTCAGGTTGGCGGCGATCTCCACCACGCTGTTGTCGAAGAAATAGAGGCCGGTGACCGCGAAGTTGGAGGGCGGCTGCGGCGGCTTCTCCACGATGCCGTCCGGCTTGCCGTCCGGGCCGAAGGACAGCACGCCGTACCGCTCCGGATCGGAGACGTGATAGCCGAACACGGTGCCGCCGCTGGGGCGCGAGGCGGCGCGGCTCAGCATCCCCTCCAGCGCATGGCCGTAAAAGATGTTGTCGCCCAGCGCCAGGGCGCAGGGGCCGTCGCCGATGAAGTCGCGGCCGATGGTGAAGGCCTGGGGCAGGCCTTCGGGCTTCGGCTGCGTGGCGTAGGTGAACTTCATGCCCCAGCGCTCGCCGTCGCCCAGAAGCTTGGCGAACAGGGGCGCGTCGTCCGGCGTGGTGATGACCAGAACCTCGCGGATCCCCGCCAGCATCAGCACGGATAGCGGGTAATAGATCATCGGCTTGTCGAACACCGGCAGCAGCTGCTTGGAGACGACATGGGTGACCGGGTAGAGCCGCGTGCCGGAGCCGCCGGCCAGAATGATGCCCTTCATGACGGTTATTTCTTCTCTTTCAGGCCAAGACGCTGGCCGGCGTAGCGCTCCCGCAGCTTGCGCCACCAGGGCTCGTTGTTCAGATACCAGGCGACCGTGCGATCGAGGCCGGTCTCGAAGCTTTCCAGCGGCCGCCAGCCCAGCTCCGTGCGGATCTTGGTCGCGTCGATGGCGTAACGCTTGTCATGGCCGGGGCGATCCGTGACGTAGGTGATCAAGCCGCGCCGCGATCCTTCCGGCCTCATGCCCTTATGCCGATCGACCGCGTCGCAGATCGCGTGAACGACCTCGAGATTGGTGCGCTCCGCGTCGCCGCCCACGGCGTAGGTCTCGCCGATCCGGCCGCGCTCAAGCACCGCCAGCAGCGCGCGGGCGTGGTCGTCGACATAGAGCCAGTCGCGGATGTTGTCGCCCTTGCCATAGACCGGCAGCGGGAGGCCGAGCGCGGCGTTGATCGTTACCAGCGGGATCAGCTTTTCCGGAAACTGCCAGTAGCCGTAATTGTTCGAGCAGTTGGTGGTGACCACCGGCAAGCCGAAGCTGTGGCCCCAGGCGCGCACGAAATGATCCGACGCCGCCTTGCTGGCCGAATAGGGGGAGTTAGGCGCATAGGCCGTCTCCTCGCTGAAGCGCCCCTCCGGCCCCAGCGAGCCGAACACTTCGTCGGTCGAGATATGCTGAAAGCGAAATCTCGCCGCCCGCTCCGACGGCAGGCCCCGCCAGTATTCGAGCGCCGCCTCCAGCAGGGTGAAGGTGCCCACGACATTGGTGGTGAGAAACACCGCCGGCCCATCGATCGAGCGGTCGACATGGCTTTCCGCCGCCAGATGCAGGATCGCGTCCGGCTGATGGGTCTTCAGCGCCACGTCCACCGCCGCCCGATCGCCGATGTCGGCTTGAACGAAGGCGTAGCGGGAGTTCGCCTCCACCTCGGCCAGCGCGTCCGGATTGGCGGCGTAGGTCAGCTTGTCCAGATTGACGATGCTGTGGCCGGTCTCCGACAAAGCCAGCCGTATCAACGCCGACCCGATGAAGCCGGACCCGCCCGTGACCAGAAGTTTCATGAGAAATACGCCCGCCCCATCCGTTTGACGGACAAGCTCTACGACGCCCCCGGCTTAACTTCCAATGAAGACGCGGTAAGGTTCAGCGTGGATTGGGTGACGCGGTCGGCCCAGACGCGCCAGTCCGGTCCGCCGGATTCCGCCAGCAGGCCGCCTTGGCGATCGTAGAGGGCGACGCCGCCGAAGGCCCACATCTTGTCCCAGAGGGTCAGGCTGTCGAGCAGTTGGACCAGCGCCGCCCTCTGCATCCGCTTGCCAACCCAGTGGTGACCCGCCGTGGCGTAGAACAGCAGCATGGCCGCGCAGAAGATCCCGGCCAGTTGCCAGGGCATCTGCCAATAGGCCAGCGCGCCCAAGGCGACCATCAGATAGAGGGCGCGCGTGGAGAGCGCGTCGGCGGCGACCGGGCAATCGATATGCGACAGGCGGCGCGGATTGATCTCCACCCTGATCTCCCCGTCACGGATCGACTGGCGCAGGGCGGCGAAACGCGCGGCGTCGACCGGCATCAGGGGGCCATCACCGCGCGCGCGGCGGCTTCGATCTCCTTGGCGCCGACGCGGTACTCCGCCTCCATCGGGCCGGCGTAGGCGATCGGGATGCGCGGCGCCCCGACGCGGCGTGGGGCGGCGAGCAGCTGCTTGCCCAACGCCTCGGAGACGCTGGCCGCGATCTCGCCGGAGAAGCCGCCGACCTGCACCGCCTCCTGCGCCACCACCAGACGGCGGGTGCGCGCGACCGAATCCAGCACTGCGTCGCGGTCCCAGGGCCAGAGAGTGCGAAGATCGATCACCTCCAGCGAAATCCCCTGTGGCGCGAGGTTTTCGGCCGCCTTCTCCGCCTCGAAGCGCATCGAGGACCAGGTGACCACCGTGACGTCCTTGCCTGGACGGACGATCGAGGCCTTGCCGAGCGGAATCGGCGCGACGTCCACGCCATTCCCCTCCAGGCCCCAGAGATTCTTGTGCTCCATATAGACGACCGGGTCGTCGCAACGGATCGAGGAGACCAGAAGACCGGCGTTGTCCGCCGGGGTCGCCGGGCAGACCACCAGAAGGCCGGGCATATGGACCCACCAGGCCTCCAGGCTCTGGCTGTGTTGGGCGGCGGAGGAGCGCCAGACGCCGATCGGCTGACGCGCCACCAAGGGAACCTTAGCCTGGCCGCCGAACATGAAGCGCGCCTTGGCCGCTTGGTTCACCAGCTCATCGACCGCGCAAAGCGCGAAGTCGGAGAAGCGCATCTCCACGATCGGGCGGGTGCCGACCAGCGCCGCGCCGACCGCCGCGCCCATGATCGTCGCCTCGGAGATCGGCGTGTCGACGATCCGCTCCGGCCCGAATTCCTCGATCAGGCCTTTGTATTGGCCGAACACCCCGCCCCGGCCCAGATCCTCGCCCAGCGCCCAGACCCGCGGATCGCGCCGGAGTTCGGCCGCCACGGCGGCCTTGCCGGCCTCCAGATAGGTGGTCATCGCCAATGCTCCGTCCCCAGGTCGGTGATGTCCGTATAGGCCCCGGCCGCGTCGGCGAAGGGGGCGGCGATCGCGGCTTCGACGGCGGAGGCCATCTCCTCGGCCGCCTTGGTCTGGATCCCGGCCAGAACGTCCGCCGCCACGCCCAGCTCGGTCAGGCGCGCGCGCAGGCGCTCCACCGGATCCAGCAGGCGCTTGGCGGCCACTTCGTCCGCCGGGCGGTAGGCTGCGGGGTCGGTCGCGGTGTGGCCGCGCAGGCGGTAGGTCTGGGCGTGCAGCAGCTCCGGCCCGCCGCCGTCGCGTAAGCGCGCGACGATCTCGGCCGTGGTCGCGTCGACCGCCTCAATGTCGTTGCCGTCCACGCTCGTCGCCTTCACCCCCAGCGACTCCGCGCGAGCGGGAACGCCGGGACCGCCCGACACGAGGCCAGTGCGGGTGGTGGCGGAGAATTCATTGTCCTCGCAGATGAACAGGACCGGCAAATGGAAGATCGCCGCCCAGTTCAGGCTTTCGAGGAACGGGCCGCGATTGACCGCGCCGTCGCCGAAGAAGCAGCCGACGATCGATTTCTTGCCCAGGAGCCGCAGCCCCTGCGCCGCCCCCACCGCTATTGGTAAACCAGCCGCGACCACCCCATTCGCGCCCAGCATGCCCACGCCGAAATCGGCGATATGCATGGAGCCGCCCTTGCCGCCGCAAGAGCCGGTGGCCTTGCCGAACAGCTCCGCCATCATCGCGCGGGGATCCGCCCCCTTGGCGATGGTGTGGCCGTGGCCGCGATGGGTGGTGGTGATCGGGTCGGCGTGGGTCAGATGCCCGCAAACGCCGGAGGCGATCGCCTCCTGCCCGATCGAGAGATGCACCGCGCCCTTCACATGGCCGGCTTGCTGGGCTGAATCCGCCGCCTCCTCAAAGGCGCGGATCCGGGTCATCAGGGTGAGATGCGCGAGCAGACGCTCAACCTGAACGGCGTTTCGACGGTCTGTCATGCCCCGACCCTGGCCAAGCGTCGGGTCGCCGTCAAGCGCCGAAAAAGGCTCAGAACCGATCCACCGCGTAGGGGCTGGGGTCGATCGCGGGCGTCCGCCCGGCCACCATGTCGGCGATGATCTGGCCGGTCACCGCCGCGCCGGTCAGGCCCAGATGGGCGTGGCCGAAGGCGTAGAACACGGAGCGATGATGCGGCGATTGGCTGATCACCGGCAGCGAATCGGGAAGCGACGGCCGATGCCCCATCCAGAAGCTGGGCTTGTCGGTGTTGAGGTCGGGATACATACGCTTGCCGAGCTGCATCAGCTTCTCCGCCCGACCCCAGTTCGGCTCCGCCTCCAGCCCGGCGAACTCCACCGTGCCGGCGAAGCGCAGCCCGAGGCGCATGGGCGTGGCGATGAACTTATGCTCGCCGGACATTACCGGCAGGCTGGGGGAGACGCCCGGATCGGCCAATTGCGCGTGATAGCCCCGCTCCGTCTCCAGCGGCACTTTGCTGCCGAGCTGAGCCGCCAGGAAATGGCTGCGCGCGCCCGCCGCCACGACCAATCTTTCCGCGCGCTGCACGCCGTGATCGGTGACGACGGTGATCGCGTCGGCGTCCGCCGCGCAGTCCGCGACCTTTTCCTGTTTGATCACGCCGCCGGCGTTCGCGAAGGCTTCCGCGAAGCGCTGCACCAGCAGCAGCGGATCGGTGCAGTAGCCGTTCTCGGTGAGTTGCACGCCGCGCTTGAAGGCGGGGTTCAAGGCCGGCTCAAGCGCGCGCATCCCGGCCTCGTCCAGCTCGGTCATCTGCACGCCGCGCCGGGCGCGCATCGCGAAGCTGCCGCGATCCTTGTTCCAGGCCGCCTCGGTCTCATAGGCGATGACATAGCCGATCTTCTGGAACAGGCCGGAGGCGCCGGCGAACTGCAGCAGCGGCGTATAGGCGTCGTAGGCCGACCGGTAGAGCGCGCGCAGCGCCTGCGACTGCGCCTCCACCCGGTCCGGTTGTCCGGCGCGGATGAAGCGGATCAGCCAGGGCAGGAACTTCGGCAGATAGCGCCAGCGCAAAGCGAGCGGGCCCAGCGGATCGGCCAGCCAGCCCGGCGCCTGCATCATCACGCCCGGACCTGACTCCGGGACGCAGGAAGCGGGGCAGATGCAGCCGGCGTTGCCCATCGACGCGCCGGAGCCAGGCGCGCCGGAATCGAGCACGGTCACCTTGTGGCCTTCGCGCTGCAGCGACAAAGCCGTCGCCATGCCGACGATCCCGGCGCCGACCACAATCACCTCATGCTGGCTCATCTTCGCGGAACTTTCTGTTCGCCCTCCCTGCTCAGGAGAAGCGGAACGGCTTCTCTTCAGGATCGAGCATGGGGTCATCCTCGAAGGCGTGATCGAAATCGGCCATCGGATCCTCGGGCTCGGCCATCGCCGGGGCCATGGAGGGCGCTGGCGCGGGAGAGGCCGCCGATTTCGGCGACGCCGCCGAGGCCGGCGGGATGTTGGGCAAGGCCCCTTCGGCCTCGACCTGTTCCCCGGAAAGCTTGTTGTAGGCGGCGAGGCCGCGCGGGGTGATCGCCAGATAGGTGCTGCTGGCGCCGTCGCCCTCGACCGAGACCAGACCGCCGGCCAGCAACAGCTGGATCAGCTGGTCCGGAAACACCGCCTTGCGCCAGGTCCAGGTGCCGTCCTTCGGCTCCGGCCGCAGATTGACGCCATAGGCCAGAATGGTGAGGCAGCGGCCCTGCGGCGTCTCCAGCCCGCCGCCGAGGACCGCGCGATTGGCCTGCTGCTTCTCGATGATCGCCTTCTCCTCCCGCGAGCGCGCGGCGGCGATCTCATGCTCCCGGGTCAGCCGCTCCAGCTCCGCGCCGATGTCGACATGCAGGGTCGCGGCGAGCCAGAGCAGCTGCACGAGCATGTCCAGCACCACGCCCTGCGTGGTGGGCTTCGGCGCGTCGGGAAAGCCGCGGGTGAGATATTTCTCCGCCGCGACCGCGATGTCGCCGCGCGGGCCGCTCAGCGCCTCCATCAGCGCGTTGAGCGCCGCGAAGATTCGCGCCTCCGACGGCGCCGCCAGGTGAATGTCCGCTACATCATGCTCGGTGATATGCTGCATGGACGCCCTCTAATGGCTGATAAGCTCGGGGACTCGCTCCGCCGGCGGGGTGTTGCGGCTGCGACCGCAGGCCACCTTACCATCGATCATCACCATGCCGACGCCGGGCAGATCGCCCAGCGCGACGCTCTCCAGCAAAGTGGCTCCGGAGGTGTGCTGCGCGCGATCGATGAACAGCAGGTCGGCTGGCCGGCCGACCTCGATAAGACCCGCCTCCAGATCGCGAATCCGCGCGGTGTTGCCGGTCGCGAGGCAGAATGCCTGTTCCGCCGGCAGATCGCCCAGGCTGGACAGGAAGGAGACCATGCGCAACATGCCCAGCGGCTGCACGCCGGATCCAGCCGGCGCGTCCGTGCCCAGGATCACCCGTTGGAGCTGGCCCAGCTCGCGCGCGGCGCGTAAGGCGGCGAGGCCCGCTTTCTCATTGCCGTTATGCACGATCTCGATCGCCCGGCTGCTGCGCGCGCACAGATCGCAGATCTGCGACACCGGCAGCGCGGTGTGGCCGCCATTGATATGGCCGATCACGTCCGCGTCGGCCTCCAGGATCACGTCGCGGTCGATGTAGCCGGAGCCGGGAACGGACGGGCCGCCGGTGTGGATCGTGCTCTGGATGCCGTGCTTGCGCGCCCAGGCCACCATCTGGCGCGCCTCGTCGCCGGCCTTGACCGTGCCCAGCCCGACCTCGCCCAAAAGCTTCACCCCAGAGGCGGCGAGATCGGCGAAGTCGCTTTCCACCATGTCCTTCTCGATCACCGGCGCGCCGGCAAGCACCTTGACCCCGCCCGGCCGGAAATTGTGGTAGCAGCGCTGCGCCACGATCGCGAGCGCCTTCAGCCCGACGATGTCCTTCGGCCGGCCGGGCAGATGCACTTCGCCGGCTGAGACCATGGTGGTGACGCCGCCGTTAAGGCAGCTGTCGATCCAGCCGAACTGGTTCTGGCGCGGGGTCCAGTCGCCGAACACGGGATGGACATGGCTGTCGATCAGGCCGGGGACGACGGTCACGCCATGGGCGTCGATCACCTGATCCGGCGCGGAGGCGTCGACATCCTTGAGTTTGCCGATGGCGGCGATCTTGCCGTCCACCACCACGATCGCATCCGCGTCCAGGATCGGCCGCGCCAGATCGCCGGACAGGATCATGCCGATGTTGCGGACGACCAATTTACCTTTATGCGCGCCGGTCGCGACGTCAGCCGCCATGCTCAAATCCCCTTAGATTCCTTGGAAAGACCATGGCCGATGCGCGCGGGGCTTGGCAAGCGGGACGCCTGTCACGCGGAGCCCGGTAGATTGCTTCGGCTAAGCCTCCCAATGACAAAGTTTGTAAGAGCCTTCTCCAATTGCCGTCATTGCGAACGCGGTGAAGCAATCTACTCAGAGCGACGTGATCGCTCTCTCCGCTAGAACTTCGCCCGCTCGAATGTCTCCGCTGGCATGGCCGCTTGTCGGATGAACTGCGCCAGCACATGCATCATCGACTGGTGCAGATCTTCGACCACGCCGTAATTGCCGGCTGGCACATGGATCGAGACGTCGGCCATCGTCCGCGACCTGCCGCCGGCGAAGCCGGTGAGCGCGACGCAGCGCATGCCCTGCGCCTTCGCAGCCTCGATCGCCCTCACGATATTCTCCGAATCCCCGGACGAGCTGACCGTCACCAGGAGATCGCCGACCCGCCCCGCCTGCTTGAGCTGATAGGCGAAAATGTCTGCGTAGCTGATGTCGTTGCCGATCGCGGTGATGGTCTCGATATTCGCCGACAGGCTGATGATGCGCGGGCGGTAGGGCGTGTCGGTCGCCACGCCCTTGGTGAAATCGCAATGCAGGTGGTTGGCGATCGCCGCCGATCCGCCATTGCCGCAGGCGTAGATCCAGCCGTCCGCCTTGATCGTCTCGGTCATCAGATCCGCCGCCGCGTGCAGCGCCGCCGGATCGACGCCCTTGGCCGCCGCCGCCAGCTGGTCGGCATAGACCGACCAATAGGCGTCGATGCGTTTGGTCTGAACGAAACGCGGACTCTCGGTCATGTCAGCGGCCCACCGCGTAGCCCTGCATGCCGCGCGGGTTCGCCCCCGCCTTCAGCACCGGGCCGTTCTTCGACACCGCGACCAGCCGGCCGAGCGACCAGGGGCCGGTCACCTCGATGTCATGCCCGCGCGCCTTGAGCTCGGCCACCGTCGCCTCGGGGAAGCGGCTCTCCAGCACCAAACGCGCCGGGCGGGCCTGACGCGGCCAAAACGAGTTCGGCCAATGTTCCGACGTCAACATGGGCGCTTCGATCGCCTCCTGCAGGTTCAGGTTATGGTGCGCGTGACGCAGGAACAGCATCAGCTGCCATTGGTCCTGCTGGTCGCCGCCGGGGCTGCCGAACGCCATGTAGGGCTTGCCGTCGCGGAACGCGAGGGACGGGGTGAGGGTCGTGCGCGGCCGACGCTTCGGCCCCAGCGCGGCGGGCGAGGCCTGATCCAGATAGAACATCTGGCCGCGGGTGTTGAGCGCGAAGCCCAGGCCGGGAATGACCGGCGAGCTTTGCAGCCAGCCGCCGCTCGGCATGCAGGCGACCATGTTGCCCCAGCGATCGACCACGTCGACATGGCAGGTGTCGCCGCCGGTCGCGCCGTTGCGCCGCACGGTCGGCTCGCCCGACCCGCGCCCGGCCGCGAATTCCGGCGCCCGGCCGTCGCGCCCGACCGCGTCCAGATCGCGCCAGCCCGGCTTGCCGGCGATGGTTCCCGGCCGCAGCTCCGTCGAGGCCTCGGCGCCGATCAATTCCCGCCGCGCGTCGGCGTAGCCCTCGCTCAGCAGCGCCTCGCCGGGCACGTCGACGAAGTTAGGATCGCCGTAGAAGCCCTCGCGATCGGCGAAGGCCAGCTTCATCGCCTCCACCACGGTATGGATGAAGTCCGGCCCGTAGGGATCCATCGCGGAGAGATCGAACCCCTTTAGCAGCGCCAAGGTCTGCAGGAACACCGGCCCCTGGCTCCAGAACCCGGCCTTATGGACGGTGTGACGGCCGTAATCGAGCGAGACGGGATCGTCGTAGGTCGCCTCCCAATTGGCCATGTCCTCGGCGGTCAGCAGGCCGCGATTGCGCCGACCGCTGGAATCCATGACCGGGGTGGAGCGGATGAACTTGTCGATCGCATCAGCCACGAAGCCGCGATACCACAGCCGACGCGCCTCATCGATCTGCGCCTCGCGGCCGCGCTTGGACTGCGCGCCGTCCAGCAGCCGGCGCCAGAGACGCGCCAGTTCCGGATTGGCGAACAGCTTTTCGCCGTCCGGCACGTCGCCGCCCGGCAGCCAGACGGCGGCGGAGCTGGGCCATTCCTCCAGGAACAGATCCTTCACCTGGCCGATTGTGTCGATGATCCGCGGCACCAGCGGGCAGCCGTTCAGCGCATAGCCAAGCGCCGGCTCCAGCACTTCATGCAGGCTCATCGTGCCATGGTCGCGCAGCAGCTTCAGCCAGCCGTCCCAGGCGCCGGGCACCACGGTGGCCAACAGCCCGGTCGCGGGCATGATGTCGAAGCCCAGGGATTTGTGATGCGCGATCGTGGCGGCCTCGGCGGAGACGCCCTGGGCGCAGAGCACCTGGGTCTTCTGATCGCGCTCCGACCAAAAGATGATCGGCAGGTCGCCGCCTGGCCCGCAGAGATGCGGCTCCGCCACCTGCAGCACAAATCCTGCGGCGACCGCGGCGTCGAAGGCGTTGCCGCCGCGCTCGAGCATCGCCATGGCGGTGGATGACGCCAACCAATGGGTGGTGGCGACCATGCCGAAGGAGCCGACCAGCTCCGGCCGGGCGGTGAAGGGCATGGCGTAGGGGCGCGCGGACATGGGATTACGTTCCGATCTTCAGTGGGGCGACCAACCCCGTCAGGCAGGCGATCACGCTGAGCGGGGTGAGTTTGCCCGTGCGTGGGTTCTCTTCCGAGGGGATGCCCTCGATGGTGAACGTGAGGCGGGTGGCGTCGGAATCGATCTCGATCCGGTGCGTGTTGCGGGTGACCGTGGGATCGGCCCAGATCTCCAGCTCCGTCCGGTCCGGCCCGATCCCGGCGAGCGACAACGCCGCCGCGACGTTCACATTGGCCGGGAAGCCCCGCGCCCCGGCCCGCGCGCTGCCCTTGAAGATGCAGGTGGGATTCGTGATCGCGTCCATGTCCAGATTGTTCTGGGCCAGATAGGGCGCGCCCTTCAGCCCACCCGGCGGCTTGCGCGTGACGATCCGCGCGGTGTGGATGGTCCCCACCGCCGCCGCTCTCACCGCGTCCAACCCCGCCAGCGCCCCGGTCGGAACCAGGATGCGCGCGCCCTTGGCCGCCGCGCGATCGACCAGATCCATCCGATCCAGCAACGCGCCGACCGACAGCGGCATGAAGATCTTCCCGGCGTCGATCGTGGCCTCCGCCAACGCCGCGAACTGCGAAGCCGGACAGCACTCCACCACGACGTCAGCCAGCGCCGGCAGCTCCGCCAGCGAGACCACGGCGGGCGGGTTCTTGAACCCCGCCACCCGCTCCCGGGCGGCGACCTGATCCCGCGCCGAGACCGCGACCAGCTTCAACCCGGAAATCCCCGAATCCAGCCGCCGCGCGACCGGCAATCCAATGGCGCCGAGCCCGGCGATGGCGATAGTCAGCATGATGACCTTCAAACTATGAGGAATAATACTGAGCGCCGCGCCGGACAGAAAGCAAGCGACGGCCGCGATTGAAAAACCTGTCTGTTGGGTTAATATAGCGAATGGTCGTCGTCCATCGCGCCTTTGGCTTTCGGTTCGTCATCTATACGCTCGACCATGAGCCGGCGCGTGTTCACGTCACCGGCGCTGGGCAAGCCAAGATCAATCTGTTGGGACCCGACGGCGAACCGGAGCTCGTCTCGAGCATCGGCGTCAAACGATCGGACCTCCGCCGGCTGATGGATGAGGTCGCCCTGCGCAAAGATGACTTCCTAAAGGAATGGGAGCGGATCCATGGCCAAACTCTCTGACGCGCAGATCGACGCCGCTGAAGCGCGCGGGCGGGTGATGCTTGAGACGGAGCCATGCGCGACATCGGCTAGATTTGACGCCGCGTCGGGACGAGTGGTCCTGGAGCTGGCGAACGGCTGCGCCTACGCCTTCCCCGCCGCGCTGGTGGAGGATCTGCAGAACGCAGACGCAGCCGCGCTCGCGGATGTCTTGGTCGATGGCGCAGGCTTCAATCTGCATTGGCCAAGGTTGGAGGTGGACCTCTATGTGCCGGCCCTGGTCGCAGGGTTTTTCGGCACGCGCCGCTGGTTGACCCAGGAACTGGCGCGGATCGCAGGGTCTGCCCGATCGCCGGCCAAAGCCGCGGCGTCGCGCGCGAATGGCGCGAAAGGCGGCCGCCCTCGCAAGACGGCCGCCTGAACAGGATTACCCCCTCGGATCCGCCACCAGCGGCCAGAGCGGGCGGGTGACGCGGGTGAAAGGCAGGGACTTATAATCCGGCGAGCCGGTGCCGGGGGCTTTCACGTACAGGATGTCCTCCGCGATCGGGGCGAATCCTGCATGGAAATGCTGGGTGGATTTCAGCACCAGGGCGCGGCAGGTCTTCGGGTCCAATCCCACGGCGCTGAAGCAGGCGGGGTCGAAGCTCTGGGTGCGGTGGTTGTTCACGAGGATGTCGATCGCCTCGGCGTCGGTTTCGCCGATGCGCAGCCAGGCCATGTCGCCCAGCGGGGTGGTGGCGCCGCCGAAGGGCTGGGTCGCCTGGCGCACCAGGGCCTTCACGGTGACCATCGCGTCGATCGGGGCGCCGGAGGCCGGACCCAGCTTGCCGCCGATGCGCATCAACAGGCGGGCGCCGACGCCGGCCTCGAACGCCAGGTCAACGCAGCCCGGATCCCAGAAGGGCGAGACCGCGACGCCGCCGATGCCGCGATCGATCAGGCGCTGCAGCAGCGGGGTGGAGTCGCCGCAGGCGCCGATGCCGGGATTGTCCGCGACGTCGGCCAGCACCATCGGCCGGTTGCCGCGCGCGCCGCCGATGCGGTCCGCCGCCTCGTCGATCGAGAGATAGGGCGGGATGATCTCGTTCCGCAGATCCCACACTTCCTGGCCCAGCTTGTCGGCCAAGGCCTGCGCCTTCGCCTTGTCGCCGTCGGCGACCACCAAGACGCGGCTGCCCACTTCGGGCGTGTCGCCCCAGGGGAAACCATGGCCCATGGAGACGGAGAGGACGCCGTCCTTGCCTTCCAGGGCGGACATGCGGTCGACGAAGCCG
>JBMLRS010000056.1:0-4780 GCA_049240905.1 Elsteraceae bacterium | reverse complement strand
AGAACGCAAATCTGATCTGCGGCCTGCCGGAGACTGCGGGGCTGGACGGCGCGCCGTTATGGCCTTGAGGGAGAAGAGGCCGCCACCGCAGCCTATTTTGGACTTTCCTCGTCGACGTCCCGGAAGACATAAATCCGGGCGCTTCGGTGAAGAGATGGGGACGGAAGCGTTCGCGGCGTCGCCCTATCTCTGCGTCCATTGGCCGGATTCCGACAGAAACCAGGTTTTCGGCGGCGCGGATTTGATGATCTCCAGGGCGTAGATCTTTCCGATCGCGTCGACGGTCGTTTTCTCCGCCTGCGCCCGCTCGGCGTAGACTGCGCGGCGTTCGGCGTTGATCTGGGCGACCAGCGCAGCGACATCGGCCGGCGCTGCGCCGCGAACGGCGGCGAAGCCGTCATATCGCTCGGCGACCAGACCGGCGGCGCGAGGGGCGTCGAGCAGCTTCGACTGCGCCCATACGCTGGAGGTCGAGGCCAATGCCAGGGCGTATAAGCCCAGGGCCAGGGTGGCGAAGCCGCGCCGTGACGCAAAGACCACCCGCTCAGAAGATCGGTTTTGATCCAACATCTTGTTTCGCCTTTTCTTCGACCCGGAGGCGAACATCCGCGTCGAGTTTGATGTTAAGGTTGATGGTGATTGGCTCCTTGGGAGCGACGACCTGCACCGTTGGCGAACAGGCGGCAGCCATGAAGACTGTCGTCATCAGCACCAAAGAAAATACCCCTCCACGCTTCATCGCTGCGTACTCCCCGTGGTTTGACGCAACAATTCTTGCGCGGCCTGCATGCTTCTCAGCGCGATCTCGATCAGTCGATCAAAATTCGTTTCAAGTTTTATATTGAGATTGAACGCCTGTCCTTCAAGTACTGCCGGGTTCTGGCCCTGAACTTTAAGGACGATTGTACCTTCGCCCGCAGCATTACCCGTGAGATCCACGGCCAAGCTGTCGTAGCGAAAATCAGCGAGCGCCTTGAGCGCCAGAGACACGGACTCGCCAGCCTCAGTGATCTGCTTGGGCAGGACATCCGCGGCGAGGCGCAGCACGCCTGGTCCGGTCGCCTTGAGCGCGCCGTCCAGCACGACGATCTTGCCCTGCGTGAGCTGGATCGGAATCTGTCCATCGAGCTTTCCCGAGCCGCCAAGCCCATCGACGCTGACGAGTTCGAAGAATTCGGCGAGATCGACTTGGCTGAAACCGATCGTGGTTTCGAGATCCGGACGCGCGGGATCAAGAGTGAACGGGCTGGCGGAAATCTTCCCCCCGACGAAATCCATCCGCAGGGCCTCGACACGCAAGGCCGGTCTGGCGAGCAGTTGGAAGCCGAGGCTGATCTGACTTGGCGGCAACCCGCCCATTTCGATGACGCCCTGCAGAGATTGACCAATCGGCGTGGCCAAGGGCCCGACGCCTGAGATCGAGACGTCGCCGTGGATATTTCTGACCTTGGCGCCCTTTAGCTCAGCGCCGACATCCGCCAAATGCAAAATCAGCGCGGGGGAGATCGCCGGGCCTAGCCATGAGACCCTGCCTGCAAGCGAGACCTTTCCAGCGAGTTTGGGCAGCGCGTCGCCGAGCGCCGGCAGGAAATCGCGCGGCTGCAAGCCGTCGATCCGGAAAGTGGTGGGCGTTGACGTTACGCGCGCTGAGCCTCGCCCGGAGGTCCGGTCATGGGCGCCGACGGCGTTGACGTGAAGCGTAGCCTTCTCGCCCTTCGCCATCGCCGACGCGTTGATGGTGAAATCGATCTTTGCGCCACGCATCGCCGCGTCGCCGGTCAGGCTTATCGGCGTCACGGAGGCTGGATTCCGCGTGTCGCTCAGCCGCCCCGAGACTATCTTCGCGGTGAGAACGTCCGGTCGCCAGACGATCTCACCGCCAAGCTCCTCCACCGTCCATGGAAAGCCCCTCGGCGCGACCGAGGTCCGCGCGAACGATAGCGTGACGGCTCCGTCCCGCGCCGTCAGGGCCAGGATTGGGGCCGCGACGCGCAGAACGTGATTGGCGCCGCCGATTGGCGCGCTGATGTCCAGAGAAAGGCCGGCGCGCTGGATGTCGCTCCCAGACAGCGAGAGCTCGGTCGAAAACGCGGCGCGCATTGGGCCGGTCGGCGTGTCGATGCTGATCTCCGCGTCGACGAGCTTGATCGTCGCGACCCGCCATCCGATCGGCGTCGCGGCAACGGAGGCGTCCCCGGCGGGCTGAAGCCTCACGCCGCCGACCGTGATTCCGTCGTTCGCGCTGACGACGGCGAGGCGGGGACGCAGGAGAGTGGCGGCGTCGATCCTTCGAAACGCCAGGCC
Organism: Elsteraceae bacterium; assembly: GCA_049240905.1. Classification (GTDB taxonomy): domain Bacteria; phylum Pseudomonadota; class Alphaproteobacteria; order Elsterales; family Elsteraceae; genus JBMLRS01. Next base: position 2,476 of record JBMLRS010000056.1, on the reverse strand, counting down.
CATCGGGGTGTAGACAAGGGTCAACTCGCCGATCGCGATGGCGCCGTCATTCAACGCGACGTCGCGGACAGACAGTCCGGACAGATCCAGTCGGTCGATCGTGAAGGCGACCGCGCGCAAGCCCGATTGAGCAAGGAGGCGCCCGGCGGCGATCCGCGCCAGATCAAGGCGGTAGAACCACAACAAAGCGCCGACGGCGACGAGCGCGGCCGCGCCCGCCAGGCCCACGCGCCAAAGAAGTCGGGCTTTGGTGATGTTTGCGCCGATGACGAAGCGTCCTTCCTGATCCTGTCAGCACGAAACTCGCCCGACCGACAAAAGTTCCTCATCATCCGCTCCCTGGTGGGAGCAGGCGAATCTTGGCCTAGAGGCCGAACAACCGAAACCGCTTTTCCCGTGCCGGACGCTTGCCCATATCCGCCGGGGATTTGTGAACGGCATAGGCCATCGACGCTGAGAGGTTCCGCAAACGCGCGGCTAACCCGGTCTGAGGCCGAATGTTAGCCCCGTACTGAACCCGATCGAACGATTTTGTGGTGACGATTGCCGCCAAGGCCTTGAAAGTATTGGCGTCCCCACGGGGATTCGAACCCCGGTTACCGCCGTGAAAGGGCGATGTCCTAGGCCTCTAGACGATGGGGACGCGAGGCCGGTTTGGCGTAGGGCGGCTAGATACGCGAGGGGGGGCTGGCGGTCAACCCATTGCGCGGGGAATTATCGGATCAGGGCCAATATTTCGCGGAAGCGCGGATGGCGGCGGTCCTGCAGCCATTCGAACAGCGCCATCTCCGCCGTCACCCGCTCCACGCCCTCCTCCGCCGCGCGGTCCAGGGCGGCGGCCTTGTCAGCGGCTTTGCGCGAGCCGACGGCGTCGGTGATCAGGATCGTGCGGCGGCCGGCGCGGCGCAGGCCCATCGCGGTCTGCAGCACGCAGACATGGGCCTCGCAGCCCGCCAGAAGAATGTCCGGGCGTTCGCCCGGCAACGCGGCGAAGAAGCCGTCGGCCGCCGTGGCGTCGAAGCTGTCCTTCAGAATCGTCGGCCGGCCGGCCAATTCCGCCACGGTCGGACCCAGGCCTTTGGGATACTGCTCCGTCGCCAGCACGGGAATCCCCAAAAGATCGGCGGCGTCGGCGAGCTTCTGGATGGTCTTGATCATCGCCGCGCCGCCCTCGATCGCCGGGGCCAGCTTTTCCTGCACGTCGATGATCAGCAAGAGACTGCGATCGGGCGAAAGGACGGGCATGGGTCAGACCGGCTCGGCGACGTCGTCGATGGTCAATCTGGCGGCGTCTCGGCCTTTGTAAGTGTCGGCGCGCAGGGTTCCGGCGACATGCAGCGTGCCGCCCGCCGCGCGCATTAAAGCTTGGCCGACGGGTTGGTCCAGCGAGCGCCAGGAGACGGCGGAGAGCTTCGCGCCGTTCGATCCCGCCAGCACGCAGCGCACATGATCCATGCCCAAGGGCTCGGCCCGCACCACCCGCACGCCGGCCAGGGCGAAGCGCGGCTCCGGGTTGCCGGCGCCATAGGGGCCGACGCGGGCCAACAGCTCCAAGAGCGCGCCGTCGGCCCCGGCGGGATCCAGGATGCCGTCGATCGGCAGCTCCGGCGCCATCTCCGCATCCTCCAGCGCGGCCGCCACGCGGGCGTCCAGGAAGGCGGCGATCTCGTCCAGCTTGCCCGCCTCGGCGGTGAAACCGGCCGCCATGGCGTGGCCGCCGCCGTTCATCATCAATCCCGCCTGCCGCGCCGCGATCACCGCGTCCCCGATCGAGACGCCGGAGACCGACCGACAGGAGGCCTTGGCGATCCCGCCCTCGATCGCCACCACGATGGCCGGTCGATTGAACCGCTCCTTCAGCCGCGCCGCCACGATGCCGATCACGCCGGGATGCCAACCATCCCCGGCGGCGAAGGCGATGTGCGAGAGGCCGGAGTTCCCGCCTTCAACGGTCTGGATCGCCTGATCCAGCACCACCGCCTCGATCTCCTTGCGCGCGCCGTTCCAGCCATCCAGCTCCACCGCCAGCTTGGCGGCCAAGGCGGGGTCTTCGGAGGTCAGCAGCCGCACGCCGTGATCGGCCTTGCCCACGCGCCCGCCGGCGTTGACGCGCGGCCCCAGCAGGAAGCCCAGATGCCAAGCGTCCGGGGTCTCCTTCAGCCCGGCGACGTCGGCCAGCGCCGCCATGCCGACATTCTCGCGCGAGCGGATGATCTTGAGCCCTTGGGCGACAAGGGCGCGGTTCACGCCGGTCAGCGGCACCACGTCGCACACCGTGCCCAGCGCGACCAGATCGAGGGCGCGCAGCAGGTCCGGCTCCGGACGGTTCGGATTGAACCAGCCGAGCTGGCGCAGGCGGCGATTCAGCGCGACCGCCATCAGAAAAGCGACGCCGACCGCCGCCATCTGGCGATGCGGGCTGGTCTCGTCGAACCGGTTCGGGTTCACCACCGCCCAGGCCGGCGGCAGGGTGGGT
>JBMLRS010000055.1:2719-9218 GCA_049240905.1 Elsteraceae bacterium | reverse complement strand
GATCCACCACGCCGTAGCGGCTGGTGTGCTCGGGGATCACGTCCATCACGGCGACCATGTTGCCGCCGGTCTTGGCGTGGGCGTCGACCATATCCTTCAGGCAGGGGCGGTCGGCGAGGATCAGATCGTCGGCCAACAGCACGGCGAAGGGTTCGTCCTGCACCAGATGGCGCGCGCACCACACCGCGTGGCCAAGGCCCAGCGCTTCCGGCTGGCGGGTGTAGAACACGCTGCCGGTGGGCATGGTGATCCGCTCAACCAGATCCCAGAGTTCGCGCTTGCCGCGGCCCAGCAGCGCCGTCTGCAGATCGGCGCTGTGATCGAAATGATCCTCGATCGCGCTCTTGCCGCGCCCGGTGACGAAGACGAAGCGCTCGATGCCCGCCGCCTGAGCTTCCTCCACGGCATATTGGATCAGCGGCTTGTCGACGACCGGCAGCATCTCCTTGGGCATGGCTTTGGTGGCGGGCAGAAAACGGGTCCCGAGGCCGCCGACGGGGAAGATCGCAGTACGAACAGGTTTGCTCATGACGCTCACAGGTGACGCTCGCTGGGGCTATTTCGCCGCAGTCCTGCCACAGCACCCTTGGTCCGGCAAGCCGCAGCCGCGAACCTTAACGAGGTTTCATGCGGCGCTGCGCGCCCGCGAGAGCAGGGATTCGAGCGAACGCGGCGCGATCGGCTGCGGCGCCGGCTCCGCCGTCGGCGCCGGGGTAGTGGCGGTCTCCGCCTCCATCGCCCCTTGCAGCGCTTCGCTGGGCGGCGGAAGCCGCAGAGTGGCGAGCAGCGCGCGCACTTCCTGACGCGCGGCGAGGTGGGACATGTTGGCGGCGCCGAAGGACTCGTCCTTCATGTCCAGAAGGGTCAAACCCTTCAAAAACAGTTCACGGAAAATTAATCGATCGCCGAAGCCCGGCGCCAGCCGGAAGCCGACGCGCTTGGACAGCGCCTCCAGAACGATGGCGACGTTGTTCTTGTTGCGCGTGTCGCGCGCCGACAGTCGGTTGCGCATGATGATCCAGTCGATCGCCGGCCGCCGCTCCAGCGCGCGCCGCTTGCGCTGCTCCCAGACGAATTCGGCGTAGTGGCTGGGCCGCAGCACGGCCAGACTGTCAGGATCGACGATCGCCAAGCCGTCCACGTCGATGAAGCTGTCGTTCAACGGGGTGATCAGCGTGTCGGCCAAGCTATGGGCGTAACGCGCAAGCGGCGTGTCCGCGCCAGGCGAGTCGATGACGATCGCGTCGACCTTTCCGCGCATCTCGTCGACCAGCTTGGAGAGCCCCTCCACATCGTCTAGCGCCGGCCGATGATGGATCGGCATGGGTAGGGCGGTCGCCCCTTTGGCCAGCAGCTTCCCGCGGTTCTCGATGTAACGCGACAAAGTCGCCTGCCGGCTGTCCAGGTCGAAACTCGCGACGCTGCGCCCCTCGCGCAGCAAAGCGACGGTCAGATGCATCGCCGTGGTGGATTTGCCGGACCCGCCCTTCTCATTGCCAAGAACGATGATGTGGGCCGGCGGCTTGATGGTCAGCATGGTAGGTAACACCATATGTTGTGCTGAACCCGACTGTAGAGTGAGTCGCTTCGCTGTCAAAGCGGGTCGGTCATCGGCTGATCTCTCTGGCGTCTCGCAGGCGCCGTCGCCCAGGATCCACGACGCCTGCCTGCTTCGGCGAGCTTAGGCGTTCGCCCACCGGCCATCGCGGGGCGGCGCGACCGAGGCCGCGACTCAGCCCAATCGCCCCTGGGCGAGCAGTTTCTGGTACGCCTCGACCAAGGCGCGCATCGTCGCCTGCGGATCCGCGACCGCCTGCTTGTTCAGGTAAAGGAACACGGGGACTTGCAGGAAGGGGTTCACCACGACGCGATCGACCTGCGCGCCGATCTCGGCGGCGGCGGCGGCGTAGTTCACGTCGTAGAGCAAGGCGTTGGGCACCCGCCCCATCGCCACCAGCCGAAGCGCCGCGCCAAAATCATTGACCTCGGTCAGGGTCACCCCGTTCTGCGGCTGGTCCAGCCAAGCGCGCAGATCGCCGTAGCTGTAGCCGCGCATCACGACGATCGCCCGCCCGCGCAGATCCTCGCGGGACTTCAAGGTCAAGGGTTCGCGATGGCTGTACAGGTTCAGCGTCAGCGCGCCGACGGACTCCGCGCTGCTCATCCAACGCGGGCTCGCGTCCATGGCGGCGTTCCGCGTGATCACGCAGATGTCGAACTCGCCGGCGAGAAGATCCTGAAGCAAGCGCGATGGCGGCCTCACCCCGACGCTGGTCTGGTACCCGGCCTCGGCCAGGATGATCTTGACCCGGTCCAGCATCACGCCGACCACCTTCCCGTCGACGATCTCGAAGTAAGGCGGAAAGATCGGCCCGCCCAGCCGCAGGATCGGGCTTTCGGCGCCGGTCGGCGCTGGCCGCAACGCGAGGATCATCGCGAAAATCAGAGATATGGCCGGCCGAGCCATCGAGAACCTTCCGAAACGACGCAAGAAAAATGTAACGCCGATTCCTGGTTTATTCAAAAAATGTTCCGGCGATCCCGCCTCTTCTGGCCCGGCGTTCGTCTTCCGATCGGCGATCGCGATCGCGCGCCGGGCGAACGCGGACGACGAAAGACGGCGCGCCACGGCATCTAGCCCACCGCCCAGAAATTCGATAAGCCTCACGCCATGGAACAGGTGGATTGTCTTGTGATCGGAGCCGGCGTGGTCGGGCTTGCGGTCGCGCGGGAGCTGGCCCTGAGCGGCCGAGAAGTGATCGTGTTGGAGTCCGCCGACGCGATCGGCACCGGCACCTCGTCGCGCAATTCGGAAGTGATCCACGCCGGGATCTACTACCCGGCCGGCAGCTTGAAGGCGCGCGCCTGCGTCGAAGGCAAGCAGATGCTGTATGAATTCTGCGAAAGCCACGGCGTCCCCTACAAGCGCCTGGGCAAGCTTATCGTCGCGTCTTCGGAGGAGCAGTTGCCGACGTTGCGCGGCCTCAAAGCGAAGGCCGAAGCCAACGGCGTGATGGACCTGACTTTCCTTAGCCGCGACGAAGCGCTGGCGTTGGAGCCGAATCTCGACGTCGTCGGCGCGTTGTTGTCGCCTTCCTCCGGGGTGATCGACAGCCACTCCTACATGTTGGCGCTGCAGGGCGACGCGGAAGCCGCCGGCGCGATGATCGCGTTTGAGACGCCGGTCGTCGGCGGAAGGGTCACCAGCAACCGGATCGAGATCGAGGCCGGCGGCGCGAACCCCATGACCCTGTCCGCGCGGCTTGTGGTCAACAGCGCCGGGCTGCATTGCGTCGACGTCGCCCATCTGATCCAGGGCATCCCGGAGGCGACCAAGCCGAAGCTTTACTACGCGAAGGGCAATTATTTCGGCCTCACGGGCAAGCCGCCCTTCTCGCGCCTGATCTATCCCGTGCCGGAGGCCGCGGGCCTCGGCGTGCACATCACCATCGACATGGGCATGCGCGCTCGCTTCGGCCCAGACGTGGAGTGGATCGACAGTCTTGACTATGAGGTCGATCCCGCCCGCGCGGAGCCGTTCTACGCGGCCGTCCGGCGCTATTGGCCGGGTTTGAAGGATGGTCAACTCTATCCGGACTATGCGGGCATTCGGCCCAAGCTGCAGACCCCAACGGGCGAGGCTGCGGATTTCGTGATCCAGGGTCCCTCGGTCCATGGCGTTCCCGGGTTGATCAATCTGTACGGGATTGAATCGCCAGGCCTGACCGCCTCCTTGGCGCTGGCCCGCATGGTCGGCGCGGAGGCGAGAAGCAGCCGGGCCGTCGCCGCTTGACCGTTCGGCGCGCGATCGCAGCGGCTGCCATCGCGGCTTGCCTGACTCTTTCCTGCGCCTCGGCGCAGGAGGCCGGGCAGAAGCCGCGCCTCACCCTGATGTCCTCCTTCGAGCCGGAGCGGCTCGCGCCGTTGATGGCGCAGATGCAGACGGAGGCCGGCATGGAGATCAAGCTTGAGTCGGCCGACGACGATCTGATTCTCGGCCGGCTCGCGGGCGGGACGCCGATCGATCTGGTGCTGATGGCGAACTACGCCCGGCTTGAGTTGGCCGCCGCCGCCGGGCTTCTGGCCAAGATCACGCCGCCGGGAGCCGAACGCTTGCCTGCGGTGCTGCGCGAAACCGAAGGGCGCTGGGCCCCGATCGCGACCGTCGCCCGCCCGATCCTGTACGCCCAAGGCAAGGTCAAGCAGACCGAAGTCACCTCTTACGGCGATCTGGCCGCGCCGGCATGGCGCGGCCGCCTCTGCGCGCCGCAACCAAACCAGGCGGGCCTGCTTTTGCTGCTCGCCTCGATGACGCACCGGCGCGGCCCCGAGGCGGCGCAGCACTGGGCGGCCGGCGTTCACGCCAACGCGGTGACGCCGAAGCTGACGCCGCCGGCCAACCCCGAGGCGGTGGGCGTGCTCTCCGAAGACATCCGACTGGTCGAAGCGCTGGCGTCCGGCGCATGCGACGTCGCCATCGTCTCCAGCCGCGCCATCGCCCGGCTCGGCGACCGACCGCGCGACGCGGACCGCGCGATGCTGGAGAAGGTCGGCGTCATCTGGCCGAAGGCCGACCAGGGCGGGGCCAGCATCGGCATCATCGGGGCCGCCCTGCCCGCATCCGGACAGCGGGCGGAGGCTGCGACCAAGCTGGTCGGCTGGCTGTTGAGCGACACGGGTCAGCGCCTTTTCGCCGAAGCGGTCTACGCCTACCCCGCCCGCCCGGGCGTGCCGCTCAGCAATCCTCTGACCCGCTGGGGGCCATTCGAAGCCGATCGCACCCCGCTGACGGAGATATCCACACAGATCGACGCGGCCCGCGAAATCTCGGACAAGGTCGGCTGGCCCTAGCGCGTTTTCAGCTTATTCTGAAACGCGAAGACAGAAAACGCGTTATTTTTCATAATGTTATGAACAAGATCGGCTTCGACGCAAGCCGGCCTTGTGCTAGAACTCCAACAGATTGTCCCGGAACTGCTGATGCGCGTAGGCGCGGCGGCTCAGCCCTCGCCGCTGAAGGGCCGGAACCAGCCCATCCTCGATCTCCGCGATGCTGCGGCGGCTGACATGCGGCAGGCTGAACAGAAAGCCGTCGCCGCCGACTTCCTGCATCACTTCGCCCATTCTGGCCGCCACGCTGTCCGGCGTGCCGATCAGCGGCACGGAATAGGAGGAGGCGTTATGCGCGGTCAGGGCGTCGCGCAGCGTGCCGCCCTTGGCCTTCTTCTTCAATTGATCCAGCGATTGCTGATGGCCGTTGGTCTTCAGGTCGCCGATGGGCGCGTCAAGATCCAGTTTCGAGAAGTCGATGTTGGTGATCTTGCTCAGATGCGCCATCCGCTCGACCATGTCGGCGTTGGCGCGCGCGAGGCGCGCCTGATATTTCGCCTGCGCCTCCTCCTCCGTCTCGCCGAAAATCGGCGAGATCAGGAACAGGACCTTGCAACTGTCGGGATCGCGGCCGCAGGCCTGCATCCGCCGGCGCACGTCGTCGCGATAGGCCTTCATGCCCTCCGGCCCCTGCTCGATCGCCACAATGGTGTCGGCGTGCTGAGCGGCAAACTGCCGACCGCGCGGCGAGCCGCCGGCCTGCGCGATCACCGGCCTGCCCTGCGGCGCCGGCCCGGAGTTGAGCGGACCCCGCGTGCTGAAATATCTGCCTTTGAAATTGACCGCGTGAACCTTGTCCGGATCGATCGCAAGACCGCTCTCGACATCGGCCACGATCGCCCCTGGCTCCCAGGAATCCCAAAGGCCGTTCACCACGGCCATATACTCATCGGCCATCTCATAGCGCAGATCATGCTCGGGCATGCCGTCCATGCCGAAGTTCATCGCCGCGAAATCGGAGCTGCCGGTGACCGCGTTCCAGCCGATCCGCCCGCCCGAGACCTGATCCAAGGTTCCCACCAGCCGCGCCAAGAGATAGGGCGGATAAGCGTAGGTGCCGAATGTGGCGACGATGCCCAGGCGCGAGGTCACCTGAGTCATGAGCGCGGCCACCACCGACGGGTCCTGACGCGGCACCGCTATCGCCTTCTCCAGATAGACCTTGGTCGACCCGCCGAAGCTCTCCCCGACATAGGAGCTGTCCTCCAGCAGCAGATAGTCGAAGCAGGCGCGCTCCAGCGATCGCGCAAGATCCAGGAACATGACCGGATTCATCCAGGTTCGCCCGATGTCGCCGGTCCAGGGCTCGCCCCAGGCTTGAATGCTGGAGCCTTGCAAGAACCACCCTAGATGAAACGGACGCGCCATCGCCTGTTCTCCCTTTCCCCCGAAGCTTGGTCGAAACCTTGGCGGCAGGCCAGCAAATCCAGGGCCATCGCTAGGGAGATTCGTCCAGTATCTCCTGAAACTTGCCGGACGCCCTGAGAGAGGCGACCGCAGAGAGGATCGCGCTGATCCGGATCGGGTCCAGCGTGCGCCGCACGGCGCAGCGCACCTCCAACTCCTCCGGCGGGATGTCGATCGAGACGATATTGTCCAGCGCGGGCTC
>JBMLRS010000055.1:0-2709 GCA_049240905.1 Elsteraceae bacterium | reverse complement strand
TCGCGCGGCCGAAGATACTTCAAGGTCAGCGCGCTGATGAAACCATAGTCGCTGCGCCCCAGGGCGACCATCAGCGCCACGTTGCGCTCCGTCGGCACGACATGGCGGGTGACGGTCGCCGACTGCAGGTAACGCTCCAGCCCCATATACCGAAACCCAAGCACAATCGCGACGCTGCGGCCGGCCAGATCGGCGATGCCCTGCAACTGAGCCGCGCCCTGGCGGGCGATCAGCAGATTGCGGTGGGTCATGATCGGGTCCGACCAGATGTAGCTGTCCGGCGAACGCGTCCATTCCGGCCGGCTGTAGCAGCGCACGTCGATCTCGCCCGCCTCCGCCGCGTCGTCCAGACGCTGCCGCGGCAGCGTGACGATCTCCCACGGCAGAGAGGAGGCCTTGCCGATCGCCAGAATGATCTTGAGCATGACGCCGTCCTGCGGCGCGCCGGTCGGAGAGAACTCGGCGAGCGGCATGGTCCAATTGTTCGTCACGGAGAAGCGCACAGGCGCTTGGGCCTGCGCCGCCGACGCCGCGAACCCAAGGGGCGCGACGAGACACAGGCCGATTCCAATGAGTCTAGACGTCAACAATCAAGCCAGCTCCCACCGCTCAGGGCCTTGCTGGTATTAATGACGTACTACCTATACAGAATGAAATAACAAACTTGCCCCCCTCCCTGGGGAAGGGGGCGTCGGTTCGTCACTCGCCAAGGAACTTGGCGATCTCTTCGGAGGCCTGGGCGATCGCGACGACGCCGTCCAGATGGCCGAGCGTCCCCTGCAGTTCACGGTATCCAGACAGGACGCCCTGCGCCTTCAGGATATCGCGTTCGACTCGGGCGTACTCGGTCAACAGCAGCATGTCGCGGTGATCGGGCAGCATCAGGGTCTTCGCCTTCACCTTCTTCAACCCCTCGGCGACGGTGGCGGCGCCGTCCAGCGCGTGCAATTGCACGGCGCGGGTCAGGTAGAGGAAATTGTTGGCGTCGGCGCTGGAGGCGCGGGCGCGAGAGGCCGCGTCCTGCCATTCCTCCAGGGCGTAGCGCGCATTGATGTCTTGCGCCGGATCCCCGGCGGCGCCGATCTTGCGGCCGAAGGTTCCATCAGCCCAGGCCGGCTGGCGCGCGTCGCGGTTGACCATCTTGAAGGCCAGGGTCAGGCCGTCGACCGGCTCCGGCCCGCCATAGTAATTCCCCTGCTTCCAATTCGGATCCAGCCGCACGGGATCGGCCCAGGTCTGCATCATCGCGATCACCCAGCCGTCCGAATGAGCGGAGCCGATCACCGGAATCAGCCGCTGCACCATGTCCGGATAGGCCGCCGCCCACTCGTAGGACTGCTGCGCGCCCATGGAGGCGCCCATCACCGCATGCAGCTTCTTCACGCCGAGGGCGTCCATCAAGGCTTTCTGCGTGTTCACGAAATCGCGGATCCGCACGACTGGAAAGGTCAGCGCATAGGGCTTCCCGGTGTCGGGATTGATGCTGGCCGGGCCAGTGGTGACCGTGATCCCGTCCTTGGTGTTGATGTTGGAGAGGCTGTCGACCCCGATGATGAAGTATTTGTCGGTGTCCAACGGCTTGCCGGGGCCGACGATCGCATCCCAATAGCCGGGCAGCTTGTCGTCCGCCTTGTATTTGCCGGCGACATGGCTGTTCGCGCTGAAGAAATGCGGCACCAGAATGGCGTTGTCGCCCGCCGCGTTAAGCTTGCCGTAGGTTTCATAGCCGATGCGGACCTGCTTGATCACCTTGCCGCCGACCGTGGTGTAGCTCGGCATCTCGAAGGTCTTCTTTTCGACGATCGCGTCCAGCGCGAAGGCGGACGCGCCGTTCAGCAGAAAAGCGGCCGCGATAATTGCGCCTTTGAACGGTGACTTCATGTGTTTCCCCCAATATTTATCTTTAGTTGCGGGTACTATGATCAGGCGTCGCGCACGGGAGCAAGCCCCTACGCGCGGCGACCCTCTCCAGGAAACGGCGCGCCTCAGTGGAAATCCCGGCTGGCGCGGCGGAAATCCTTCTCGACGTCGCCGGCTGTCGCCGTCAGCTCGCCCAGCCGATGGCTGCGGTCCTCCAGCTTCTCCACGATCAGATGCACCACCAATCCTTCGCGCTGCACGATCCCGGTGGCCAGCAGCAGCGAAGCGGTGAGGACCACGCGACGGAACTCCTCGAACCGGCCGGGCCAGACGATCAGGTTGGCGATCCCGCTCTCATCCTCCAGGGTCATGAAGATCACCCCGCTGGCCGTGCCCGGCCGCTGGCGCACCAGCACCAGGCCCGCGACCGAGGCGCGCTTGCCCGGCTTCACCGTCATCAGCGACGCGCAGGGAACAGCGCGCTCCGCCGCCAAGCCGTCGCGCAGGAAGGCCAGAGGATGCGCCTTCAGGGACAGGCCAAGATTGGCGTAGTCATGCAGCACCTGCGCGCTGATCGGCATCAAAGGCAGATCCACCGCCGGCTCCTGGCGCGGATTGCGCGACGGCTCCAGCGCGGAGAACAGCGGCATGGGCGTATCCTTCAGCCCACGCACCGCCCATTCCGCCGCGCGCCGGTCCAGCCCCATGGAGCGGAAGGCGTCCGCCGCCGCCAGGCCCGACAGATCGCGCGCGGTCAGGTCGCTGCGCCGCCACAGCGCGTGCGGATCGGGATAGCCCTCCCCGCGCGACGCCACCAACCGCTGGGCGGCGGCCTGATGAAACCCTTTC
>JBMLRS010000054.1:0-3303 GCA_049240905.1 Elsteraceae bacterium | reverse complement strand
GTCGGATCGACCCGGTCACATGATAATTGATCGGATAATCCACCTCTTCGGCGAGGCGGGCGTAGAGCTTGGTCGAATGGCGCTGGAACTTGATGACGTTCCAACTGGTGGAGAAGTTGGGGCAGTTTCCCGCGGCGTGCCAGGTGGAGCCGGCTGTGAGTTCGTCCCGCTCCAGCAAGATGCAGTCGGTCCACCCGAGCTGCGCCAGATGATAGAGCGCGCTGACGCCGACCGCTCCGCCGCCGATGATCACCACGCGTGCGTGAGCGCGCATGCCCTCTCCCGTCCAGTTTCCGATTCGCCGCGCCGCGCGCCGCTCTGCTCGTCGAGCACGCTCCCACAGCCCCAACCCGACGCCAAGAGCGTTTATGCGCGCAGGTCCGCGACGCGAGCCTTTGGACCCAGCGGGGTCGATCCACGCAGTAATCGATGGCGAAACAAAAGCGCCTTGCGTTAATTGTTTGCGCGGCGACCGACGGACCCCACGGCGATTCCGGCCCTCCAAGTCCACCTCGTCGCCCGGTCAGGTGCAGAGATGAAATCGCCCGCGCAGATCTTGATTGCCAGCGCCGCCGACGCGGCGCGACAAGGGCGGCAGGAAGAAGCCGTAGGCTACTTCATCGCGGCGCAAGCCGCTGGCGCCGACCCCCGCGAGCTTAGAAGCAGGATCCTCGACGTGCTTGAGGCCATGCCCGCCCCTTCCATGGACGAGCATCCGGCGGGGCATTTGGCGCATCTGACGATCAAGGCTGTCGCCTCGCGCAGCCCGATCCATCTCCGGGAGCTGATCGACGCGCTGGACGGACAAGCGCCCGAAATGATCGTCGCCGCGACGGAGTCGCAGTCCGAGCTTTTGGACGAAGACGGCGGCGTCTCCCTGCTTCTGATCGAGCAAGCGCGCCTCGCGGCTCAGGAGAGGATGGCCGGCGCGAACAAGAAGGCCGCGTTGCGCCGCGCGGCTGAGGCGGTCTTGCCGCGCCTCGACGCTCTGGCGGCGGCGAACCCCGGCGACCTGCATGTTCTGTCGACCCACTACACGCTGAGCCTTCAGGCGGACCGATATCTCGCGGCGATCAAGAATCTCCGCCAATTGCTGCCGACTCATGCCGAAAACCCCTTCGTCCACGTCAATTTATCCGCCCTGTTGCGCTCGGCGGACCATCCGGAGGTCAGGACGAGCCTGAGGCACATCATCGCCAACTTGCCCGACGTCCCGAGCGAACTGCATCCGTGGTTCGTGTCGATGCTGGCGTGCGAGGCGATTCCGGAAGCTTTTCAGATTCTCGATCGGATGATCGAGCGAGCGCCCGAATACGCGATGATCCGGAATCTGCGCGCGATGGCCGACGATTTCGACCAAGCGCCGGCCCATCGGTTTGGGGTCGCTCCGTCAGGCCGGCATTTGATCTACGCCAGCATGGTCTGCTGGGGCGGCAAATATCTCGACTTGATGGAGGAGATCGCCATCGCCTCCCTGCTGTCGCCGCGGAACTTCCCTGCGCTGTGCGCTGAGAACGATCTGGTCGTCGATTTCGTGACGATGCCGGAGGACGCGCCTCGGCTCCTCGCCATGCCCGGCCTGCAGGCGCTCGCCCGCCTCTGCGAAATCCGGATCTATCTGTTTCCGGCGCTCAGCGAGGAGAGCCGACCCCATGTGAGCCGGCTTTCCTACAATTTCCTCGGCGCCGGCTCGGCCTTGACCATGAAGCGCGCGGAGCGCGACGGCGCCGACCTGATCTTCCTGATCCCTGACGTCGTCTATGCCGAGGGCTCCTTCGCCCATGTCGCCTCGCTGGTGACCAAGGAGCCGCGCGCGCTCATGAGCGATGGGTTGAACACGCTCGCCAAACCCATGCTGGAGGCGCTGGAGCCGCACAGGGACCGAACGCGCTCAAGCCTCACGGTCTCCCTGCCCGATCTGATCGATTACGCCTCGCAGAACCTCATGCCGCGGACGACGGATTTCTTCTTCGATCCTGAACGGCCGGACGTGATCTCCTATCCCCAACGCGTCGTCTTTCGCGAGAAAGAAGGCCTCGTCATCCACGCGTTCTCGAAGCTGGCGGTCTATGTCAGCCACGCCGGCTACGCGCCGCTGGGGCAAGTCAATTACGGCACGCCTGATTCGTTCCTCACCAACCATTTGATGAAGCGCCTGTCGAAGCGCCATCTCCGACAGAACGACGGCGACATGAAGTTTGCGATGATCGAACTGGCCGACGACGACGGGCGACTTTGGCCGCGCACCACCGAGCCGCTCATCGACGCGATCGAACAGATGTATCGAGACTTCGGCTTTCATATAAACTGCTTCAACCTGTTCGAGACAGGAGATCTCTTTCCGATCCGCGTCCCCTATTCGGATCGGCTCACGACGGCGGCGCAGCGGGAGGCTTTCCTGGCGCAACTTTGGGCGGCGCGCCGATCGCGGGGCGTCTTCACCGAACTCTGCATGGAGCGGACGAAGCATGATCGGCCGATCGAGGACAGTCATGAAAGCCAGTGAATCATGAGGCGGGACCTGAGCGCCCGTCTTGGAGCGACGACCCAGCGACGCCCGCGCGCCACACCGCGCGCGTGATGACGCGCCGCGCCCAAATCCATCTAGCGGACGCCGAACGCGCAACGGCGAGCGGGCTATGGGCCGACGCCGTCGGTCATTGCATCGCAGCCCAGGCCGCCGGCGCGCCGCGCGCGGAGGTGACCGCCGCCATGCGGCCCGCCCTTGAGGAAGGCCGTCGCCAGACCCTCGCATCGGATTGCGCCAAGCGCCGCGCCGGCTTTCTGACGATCGAAGCGATGGCCCTGAACGATGAGGACGAGGCGCCTCGAGCGGCCTTGGCCGAGCTGCTGGCGGCGGGTTCGGACGGGTTGTCCGGCGAGGCAGTTCGCTCCGACGATGATCTCGCGACCGTCTGCCGCCGTTTCGATCGGCTGGCCGCGTTCTTCACCATGAGCGGACAGAGCGAGGAGACGGCCCGAAAGAACGCGGCGGCGGAGGTTCTCTCCTCGTTCGACGCGTTGGTGGAGAAGAACCCGAGCGGCTGGGCCGCGCGCGCGCGCCGCGCGCGGGCGCTGCTGGACCTCGACCGGTACCGCGAGGCGATCAACGATCTTCGGTATCTCGCGAAGATCGATCTGCCCGACCCCTTCGTGCACACCAATCTGATCACCTATCTGCGACGGATGAGCCATCCAGAGGTGGTCGCCGCCGTCGGCGCGTTGATGGCCGTGATGCCGCAAACGCCGGAAGAGTTCGAACGATGGCACCTCGCGCTCTCCGGCATAAACGCGACGCCGCAG
>JBMLRS010000053.1:0-2593 GCA_049240905.1 Elsteraceae bacterium | reverse complement strand
CTGGCCGTTCTGCTTGATCGCCTCGCCCACGGTTTGCGTGGCGTAGGCCTCGGCGTCCGCCAGGACCCGGCGAGATTCCGACTCCTTCTGAGACGTGTAGAAGTTGGCGTCCGCCATCAGTTGCTGGGCTTGGCGCTCGCCCTCCGCTTTCGTGACGACGGCGCGACGCTCACGTTCCGCGTTCAACTGCTGCTGCATGGCGGCGCTGGTGGCGGCGTCGACCGCGACGTTCAGCACTTCGGTTCGGGTGATCTCGATGCCCCAGACCGCGCAGGCTTCCGACAGGGATTCCTTGATCCGTTCGTTGATGAAGTCGCGCTTGCTCTGAACCTCGTCGAACTCCATCTGACCACCCGTCGAGCGCACGATGCTGGTGACGGTGGTCTTCACCGCCTGATCAATGTCGGTGATGCGGTAGACCGACTTCGCCGCGTCGACGATGCGGAAGAACACCGCCGTGGTCAGATGGATCTCCACATTGTCTTTGGTGATCACGCTGATCTGCTGCGGCTCCATTTGCCGCTCCAGCACGCTGACCTTCACCGCCACTCGGTTGAGCACGGGGATGATGAAGTTCAGGCCGGCGCGAAGGGTTCTCGTATATTTGCCGAATTGTTCGACTACATGTTCATGCGATTGCGGCACGATCTTGATGCCGCTCAAGCCAATCAACAAAAATAAAACAATCAAGCCCAGGAGAAGGAAATCCATCAGTCGGTCGCCGTTCATTAGAGAAAAGAAGTATTCCTGAGGCATCCGCGCGATCTCCCCTGAAGGCGCGTTTCGTAGCACGGACCCAACGGGCGCGCCATCGCCGCCTGCCTGGCGCCTGCGTTCGCCTTGCGTCGGTCTAGCGCCGGGAAACCGCTTAAGGGAGCGCAGCATGATCGACCTGCCCGACGCCAGCCGCTATTAATCCCTTCCCGCACGACCGCGACCGCCGCTCGAACCGGCATGCCGAAGGATGAAACCCTTGCCTCGTTCCCCTCAATGAGCACCGCCCGTTTGAAACCCGGCGTCGTCACCGGCGCTGACTATGTCGCCCTGGTCGCCGCCTGCAAAGCGGGCGGCTACGCCCTGCCGGCGGTCAACGTCATCGGCACCAGCAGCGTGAACGCCGTGCTGGAATCAGCTGCGCGCAACAAGTCGGACGTGATCGTTCAGCTCTCGAACGGCGGCGCGCGCTTCTTCGCTGGCGAAGGCTGTCCGGACGCCGCCAAGGCCCGCGTTCTGGGCGCCGTCTCGGCCGCGCAGCATGTGCATCTGTTGGCCGAGCAATATGGCGTCTGCGTCGTGCTGCACACCGATCACGCCAACCGCGCGCTGGTCCCCTGGGTGGATGCCTTGATCGACCGCAGCGTCGAGGCGGTGCAGCGCACCGGCAAGCCGCTGTTCAGCTCGCATATGCTGGATCTGTCGGAAGAGCCGATCGAACAGAACCTGAGCGAATGCCTGCGCGTGCTGAAGCGCCTCGCCCCGCTCGGCATGAGCCTGGAGATCGAACTGGGCGTGACCGGCGGCGAAGAGGACGGCGTCGGCCATGATCACGACGACGCCGCCGACAACGCCCATCTCTACACCCAGCCGGAAGACCTGCTGCAGGCCTACCAGACCCTGTCCGGACACGGCCATTTCAGCGTCGCCGCGTCCTTCGGCAACGTTCATGGCGTCTACGCGCCGGGCAACGTGCAGCTTCGGCCGGAGATCCTGAAGGCCTCTCAGGCGCTGGCCTCGGCGAAGCTGGGACTGTCGGCCAATCCGTTCGATTTCGTCTTTCATGGCGGCTCTGGATCTGAGCCGGAGAAGATCGAAGAAGCGCTGGGCTACGGCGTGTTCAAGATGAACATCGACACCGACACGCAATTCGCCTTCGCGAACGCGGTCGGTCAGTTCGTCGGCGAAAATCCGGCGGCTTTCGCCCACCAAATCGATCCGGTCACCGCCAAGCCCTACAAGAAGCTCTATGACCCCCGGAAATGGTTGCGGCTCGCGGAGCAGAACATGGCCAAGCGCCTCGACGAGGCGTTCGAGGTGCTGCGGTCGAAGAACAGAACCCTGGCGCAGTGACGAGCGTCGCGCCGCCATTTCAATCTGCGGCGCATCGCCTGACCGTCTGAGAGGATTCTCGGTTAAGCTGTGGCTCTCTGCGGTTGAGCGAGCGCGAACATCATGAGCGATAGAGAGACGGTGGTCGCCACCACCGACGCCTATTTCGAAGCGACGCGGCGGATCGTCGTCGCCGGCGGCGACGTCCGGGCGCGTTATGGACTGTTCATGCGCCGCGAGGTTCTGGCCTGTCTGGAGCCGGCGGTCCGCTATCTCACGCGATGGGGCGGCGCGGACCTGCGGATCATCCATCGCGCGCCGGAAGGCTCCCTCGTTCCCTCCCAGACCGCGCTGTTGGTCTATGAAGGCGCGCTGTCCAAGCTGGTGGAGCTTGAGACCGGGATCCTGCAACGCACGGGAATTCCCTGCGTCGCGGCGGCGAACGCGGCGGCGGTGGTGCGCGCGATGCCGACCGCCGCCTTCATCGCCATGCATGCCCGGCATTGCGCGGGAGACGACATGGTGCGCTGGTGCGAATACGCCGCCT
>JBMLRS010000052.1:0-1618 GCA_049240905.1 Elsteraceae bacterium | reverse complement strand
GCTGATACTGGTCGTCGAATAGGTCGGCCATGCTGATCTCGCCCTTCGCCACCGCTTGGGTCAACAGTTCGCCCAGCTGCGCGGCGCGGTTCATCGCGTCACGCAGGAACAGGGAGTCCGCGGTGTCGACGCCGTCGAGCGCGGTCATCACCACCATCTGCTCGCTCTCCTCCACCACCGCCTGGATGCGCGCGGTCTCGGCGGAAAGCCGTTCGGCGGCGCCCGACACGCCGCTGGCGAGCGCGCCCGCGCCTGAGACGAGCGAGGTGCAAAAGCCGGAAATCTCCCGCGTGGCCGACGCGATGCTCCCGGAATCGCCGCTTACCTGCGCCATCGCCGCGCCAAGCTTGGACAAGGCCGCGTTGATCGCTTCGGCGCCGTCGCGCGCCTCCCCGGCCTGAGCCACGCCGCGCTTGGTCTCGTCGCCGATCGCGCGGGCCTGCTCGGTCAAAACGGACAGCGTCTGATGGATCTGATGCGTCGCCTGCCGAGTTTCCGCGGCGAGCGACTTCACTTCATTGGCCACGACCGTGAAGCCCCGCCCCGCTTCCCCCGCCCGCGAGGCCTCGATGGTGGCGTTGAGCGCCAAAAGCCGGGTCTGCCGCGCGATGCCGTCAATCGCCCCGGCGACCCGATCCACCTGGCCCAAGGCGCTTTGCAACTCCGTCATGCGGCCGCCAAGCGCCGACACGAACGCGACCAGGGATTCGATCGACGCCAGGGCGCGCGCCATGCCTTGCGACGCGGTCTCCACCATCGCCAAAGCGGATTGCGTGGCGTCATTGGCGGTCGCCGCGGACTCGGCGATCTGTTCGTTGCGCCGGGCGGTTTCGACCGCCATGCCGTTCAGTTCGACCCCGCTCGCGGCCAAGCCGTTCAAGACCCCAGCCACCCCGTCGACCTGGGCCGCGCTCTCCGCGACGCTCAAGTTCAGTCTGCCCGTCGATTCAGCGATCCGCCGCAAAAGTTCGGCTTTGTCCGTCTGCGCCGCCACCGTCACCGTTAGCCCCCTGACGCGACCCGGCCAGAGTCCGGCGTCGCTGCTTTCACAATCTTCCGTAACGGAATAAAAATAACCTAAAGCTTGCCCGGGAATACAAGCCATCGAACAACAGGGGAATAGACCAGACGGAATAGAAAGAATAACGCTGGATCAATACTTACGCACCAGACTCCCCTCATCCCCTATTCCAGAAATTCATTCTCATTGAACGATATTCGCATCGCCCTTACACCCCCAGAGAGCGTCGTCACAGACCGATCAATCGAGCTTCGCGCCGGAGATTTTCACCACCTCCGCCCATTTCACCGTCTCATCGCGGATGAAGCCGCCGAAGGCCTCAGGCGTGGAGGTCGTGGCGAGGAAGCCCAGTTGGAACAGCTTCTCCTTCACCTCGGCCTGCGCCATCACTTTGGCGATCTCCGCGTTCAAGCGCGTGATCACGGCCGGCGGCGTCTTGGCCGGTGCGACGAAACCGAACCAGGCGTCCGCGTTGAAGCCGGGCATGCCGGATTGATCGATCGTCGGCAAGTTGGGCAGGGACGGCCAGCGCTCCATCCCGGCGACGGCGAGCGCGGTCAAGGTTCCGGCTTGGACATGCTGCAGCACGGTCGGCAT
>JBMLRS010000051.1:0-7799 GCA_049240905.1 Elsteraceae bacterium | reverse complement strand
CGGCGTCCGGTTGGGCGGGTTCGAAGGCGGTCAGATGCCTTTGCACCGTCGTCTTCCCAAGCGCGGGTTCACGAACCTGTTCCGCACCCGCTACCAAATCGTCAACACCGGCCGCATCCAGAGCGCGCTGGACGAGGGGCGCATTGGTAAGGTCGACGTCATCACCGCCGAGGTTTTGGTTGCGGTCGGTCTGATCCGCAGCGCGAGCAAGCCGGTTCGTCTCCTCGCCAAGGGCGACATCACGTCCGCGGTCACTTTGTCGCTGAGCAGCGCGTCGCCGGCGGCGGTCGCGGCTGTTGAAAAAGCCGGCGGCAAGGTCAATCTGCCGGAGGCGGCCGCTCAGGCCGCCGAATAAGACGGGTCTTTAGTCCGGCGCGGAGAGGCTGTAACGGCGTCTCCGCGCCCGAACCTTTCAGATAGCGAGTCTAAGCCCCCATGGCGTCTGCTGCCGAACAACTCGCCTCAAGCCTCAATTTCGGCGCCTTCGCCAAGGCGACTGAGCTCAAACAGCGCATTTGGTTCACGCTCGGCGCGCTGATCGTCTACCGCCTCGGCTCCTACATTCCGATTCCGGGCATCGACCCGCAGGCGCTGGCCGAGCTGTTCCGCGCGCAGTCGGGCGGCATCCTCGGCATGTTCGACATGCTGGCCGGCGGTTCGCTGGGCCGGATGACGATCTTCGCCCTGAACATCATGCCGTACATCTCGGCCTCCATCATCATCCAGCTGCTGACCGCGGTCATGCCGAAGCTGGAGGCTTTGAAGAAGGAAGGCGAGTCCGGTCGTAAGGTTCTGAACCAGTACACGCGTTATCTGACGGTGGTGCTGGCGACGGTGCAGTCCTATGGCATGGCTGTGGGTTTGGAGAGCTTCTCGGGTCCCGCTGGTTCAGCGGTGCTGGATCCCGGCTATTTCTTCCGTTTGCAGGCGGTGATCACCCTGGTGGGCGGCACCATGTTCCTGATGTGGTTGGGTGAGCAGATCACGGCGCGCGGCATCGGCAACGGCGTTTCGCTGATCATCTTCGCGGGCATCGTGGCGAACTTGCCGACGGCGTTGGCGGGCACTTTGGAGCTTGGGCGCACTGGCGCGCTCTCCACCTTGTTCATCCTGATCCTGATCATCCTGGTCGTCGCGGTCGTCGCCTTCATCGTGTTCATGGAGCGCGCGCAGCGCCGGGTGCTGGTTCAGTATCCCAAGCGCCAGGTCGGCAACCGCATGTTCGGCGGCGAGAACTCCCATCTGCCGTTGAAGCTCAACACGGCCGGCGTGATTCCGCCGATCTTCGCCAGCTCGCTGCTGCTGCTGCCGGCGACCGTGGCCGGATTCGGCGACCCCTCGAGCCGGCCGGATTGGCTGAATTGGCTCGCCAGCAGCCTGGGTCACGGTCAGCCCCTCTATCTTATTCTCTATATCTCGCTGATCGCATTCTTCGCGTTCTTCTACACGGCGATCGTATTCAATCCGGTTGAGACGGCTGACAACCTAAGGAAGTATGGCGGATTCGTTCCGGGTATCCGTCCGGGTAAGACGACGGCGGATCACTTCGATTACATTCTCACCCGTTTGACGGTATTGGGCGCTGGTTATCTAGCGATCATCTGCGCCTTGCCGGAGCTTCTCATCTCGCAATACTCGGTTCCGTTCTATTTCGGCGGAACGAGTCTGTTGATCGTCGTCTCCGTCACAATTGACACTGTCGCGCAAATCCACTCCCATCTTCTGGCGCACCAGTATGAAGGCCTAATCAAAAAGGCTAAGCTTCGCGGTCGCCGGGGCTAAAGGGGCGGGGAGCGAGACACGCGATGCGATTGATTCTGTTAGGCCCGCCAGGCGCGGGCAAGGGCACCCAGGCGAAGCGTCTTCAGGACAGCTACGGCATTCCGCAGCTGTCCACCGGCGATATGCTGCGCGCTGAGGTCGCCTCTGGGTCGGATCTTGGGAAAGAGGCGAAGCGGGTGATGGATGGTGGGCAACTGATGCCCGACAGCATCATCATTGACATGATCGAGGCGCGCATCGGCCAGGCCGACTGCAAAGGCGGCTTCATCCTGGATGGTTTCCCGCGCACGGTGCCTCAGGCGGAAGCTCTTGACGCGATGTTGGAGCGTAAGGGGATCGGCCTGGACGCAGTGATCGAAATGTCGGTGGACGAGGAAGCGCTGGTCAAGCGCATCACCGGTCGCTTCACCTGCAAGACCTGCGGCGAGGGATACCACGACGTCTTCAAACCGACTCGCGCCAACGGCGTCTGTGATGTGTGCGGCAGCCGTGACCTAACGCGGCGCACCGACGACACCGCGAAGACCGTGATGGCGCGGCTTGAAGCCTATCGTGCGCAAACAGCGCCGATTCTACCTTACTACCGCAACCGGAAGATGCTCTGGAGCGTCGACGGGATGGCGGAGATCGATCAGGTTGGCGTTCAGATCGACGACGCGCTGCGCGCGGCCGGCGGTTTGGCGGGGGTCGCCTGATCATCGAAGCTTAAATTTCGCAAAATTGTAGGAATCGATTGACTGTGTCGGATCGATTCATATAATTCGCGACTTCTAATTCTGGGGCTTTGTCCCCAACCGGCGGTTATCCGCCTCAGCGAATTGACGGGAGTGTCCGCGTGGCGCGTATTGCTGGCGTGAATATTCCGACGCAGAAACGCGTCGAGATTGGTCTGACCTATATTTTCGGCATTGGCCGCACCAAGGCCACCGAGATTTGCGACAAGCTCGCGATTCCGCGGGAGCGTCGGGTCAGCCAACTGACCGACGACGAAGTCCTGCGCATCCGCGAGACGATCGACCGCGACTATCAGGTCGAAGGCGATCTGCGCCGCGACGTCGCGATGAACATCAAGCGCCTCATGGATCTGGGCTGCTATCGCGGCCTGCGTCACCGCAAGGGTCTGCCGGTCCATGGCCAGCGCACGCACACCAACGCCCGCACCCGCAAGGGTAAGGCGAAGCCGATCGCCGGCAAGAAGAAATAAACAGTCAGAAGCGACGCCGCTTCAGCGTTCGTTGAGGGATTACTCATGGCAAAGCCGGCCCAGGCGCGTGTGCGCCGCCGCGAAAAGAAGAACATCACGGCGGCGGTCGCCCACGTGAATGCGTCTTTCAACAACACGATGGTCACGATCACGGACGCCCAGGGCAATGTGATCGCCTGGTCGTCCTCGGGCGCCAAGGGCTTCAAGGGGAGTCGCAAGTCGACTCCTTACGCCGCTCAGGTCGCCGCTGAAGACGCCGGCCGCAAGGCGCAGGAACATGGCGTCCGCACGATCGAGATCGAAGTGAAGGGTCCGGGGTCGGGGCGTGAGTCCGCGCTGCGCGCGCTGCAGGCCGTCGGCTTCGCCGTCTCCTCCATCCGCGACGTGACGTCGGTGCCGCACAATGGCTGCCGCCCGCCGAAGCGCCGCCGCGTCTGACGATTCCAGCCCCGCTCCGCATCGGCGCGGGGCAGGGTTGCTTTAATTTCCGGCGCGGCCCGTGGGGCCAAGCGCCAATACTCGACCAGCAAAGGGTCTCCCTCCGTGATCCAGAAGAACTGGCAATCCCTGATTAAGCCGAGCAAGCTCTCGGTTGACCATGGACATGACTCCAGCCGCGCCGCGACCGTGGTCGCCGAACCGTTGGAGCGGGGCTTTGGCCTCACCCTCGGCAACGCGCTGCGTCGCATCATGCTGTCTTCGCTCCAGGGCGCGGCGGTGACCGCGATCCAGATCGACGGCGTGCTCCACGAATTCTCCTCGGTGCCCGGCGTGCGTGAAGACGTCACGGACATCGTGCTGAACATCAAGGCCCTCGGGCTGCGCATGCAGGGCGAAGGCCCCAAGAAGCTGCGTCTGCGCGCCACCGGCCCCTGCGTCGTCACCGCCTCGATGATCGAGACGACCGGCGACATTCAGGTGATGAACGGCAATCTGGTGATCTGCACGCTCGACCATGGCGCCAAGGTTTCGATGGAAATGACCGTCGAGACCGGCAAGGGCTATGTGCCGGCCGCCGAAAACCGCTCCGAGGACGCACCGATCGGTCTGATCCCGGTCGACGCCATGTTCTCGCCGGTTCGCAAGGTCTCCTACAAGGTTGAGAACACCCGCGTCGGTCAGGCGACCGACCTGGACAAGCTGGTGATGCGCGTCGAGACCAACGGCGCCGTGACCCCGGAAGACGCGGTGGCGCTGTCCGCCCGCATCCTCCAGGATCAGCTGCAGCTGTTCATCAACTTCGACGAACCGCACCAGACCAGCGCCGAAGACCGCGCCGCCGATCTGCCGTTCAACAAGAACCTGCTGCGCAAGGTCGACGAGCTTGAGCTGTCGGTCCGTTCGGCGAACTGCTTGAAGAACGACAACATCGTCTATATCGGCGATCTGGTGCAGAAGACCGAAGGCGAAATGCTCCGCACCCCGAACTTCGGCCGTAAGTCCTTGAATGAGATCAAGGAAGTGCTGGCCACGATGGGTCTGCATCTGGGCATGGAAATTCCGGGCTGGCCGCCCGAAAACATCGAAGAACTGGCCAAGCGTCTCGAAGAGCCGTATTGAGCCGGCAGATATTGGAGTAAGGTAAATGCGTCACGGGGTTGGCGGTCGGAAACTGAACCGCACGGGCACGCATCGCCGGGCCATGTTCCAGAACATGGCGGCGTCGCTGCTGAAACACGAACAGATCAAGACGACCCTGCCGAAGGCGAAGGATCTTCGCCCGATCGTGGAAAAGCTGATCACCCTGGGCAAGCGCGGCGATCTGCACGCGCGTCGCTTGGCCTACGCCCAGCTGCGTGACGAAGCCGTCACCGCCAAGCTGTTCGGCGCCTTGGCCGAGCGCTACAAGGAGCGTCAGGGCGGCTATGTCCGCATCCTGAAGGCCGGCTTCCGCTATGGCGACAAGGCCGCGATGGCCGTGATCGAGCTGGTGGATCGCGATCCGTCGGCCAAGGGCCAGGACAGCGGCCCGGTGGCGGACGAGAGCGGCGACGCGGAATAAGCGGAAACGCTTCGTGAGTTTGAAAGGGCCAGTCCAACCGGACTGGCCTTTTTCATTTGCGGCGAGGGAGAGGAATATGGCGCGCGCGCGATTGAGAGATCTTGGGCTGTCGGTTGGAACCCTGCCGCCCGGCCGGTTCAACGCCATCACCGACGTATCCGGCGTGCGGGTTGGCTACACGACCCTGATCGAGGACGCGCCGCACGTCGCCCGCACGGGAGTCACCGCGATCTGGCCGGCCGGGCCCGACATCTGGGACCGTCAATTGTTCGCCGGCGCCTTCTCCTTCAATGGCAATGGCGAGATGACCGGTCTGCCCTGGATCGCGGAGCAGGGCTTGCTGGGCTCGCCGATCGGCATCACCAACACCAATCAGGTGGGGTTGGTGCGCGACGCGATCTGCGTGATCGCCGCCCGCGAAAAGGCGACCAGGCCGTTCGAGCTGCCGGTCGCGGCGGAGACCTATGACGGCTGGCTCAGCGACATCGCGCGCTTCCCGCTGACCCAGGAACAGGCGATCGCGGCGTTCGATAGCGCGGTTGGCGACTGCGTGATCGCCGAGGGTAATGTCGGCGGCGGGACCGGCATGATCTGCCACGAGTTCAAGGGCGGCACCGGCACGGCCTCGCGCGTGGTGGAGCAGGATGGCGGGCGCTATACGGTCGGCGCGCTGGTGCAGGCGAATTATGGCGCGCGCGGGCTGCTGCGCGTGGATGGCGTGCCGATCGGTCGGCTGATCGGGCCGGATGTGGTCCCAGCGCACCGCTCCGGCCCGCAGCCGATGATGGAAGAGGGCAGCTCCATCATCGTGATCATCGCCACGGACGCGCCCTTGCTGCCGATCCAATGCCAAAGATTGGCGCGCCGCGCCACGACGGGCCTCGCCTGGGTCGGCGGCTATGGGAGCAACGGCAGCGGCGATATTTTTCTCGCCTTCTCCACCGCCAACCGCGTGGCGCGCGGCGAGCCGGTCTCAACCGTGCGGATGATCGCCCCGGACGCGATCGACGGGCTATTGCTGGCGGCGGCGGAAGCGACCGAGGAGGCGATCCTGAACGCCATGTGCATGGCCGAGACCATGACCGGCTTCATGGGCCGCACCGTGCACGCGCTGCCGCTCGATCTGCTTCAGCAGGCGATGGCGACGCATCAGGTTCGGTGATGGCCGTTCTCGGACGGTCGACGCGGCCATGGGGAGCGCGACGACTTGGGGAGAGCGTGTCGGCCTGTCACGACGCCACATTGTCTCGCTTGTAAAATGATGACAGAATTGGACCATGGCGGCGTCCGATAAAAAGCTGTTCCTAGGCGGTCGATTGAAGCGGCTGCGGCGCGATCTGGGCCTGACGCAGAGCCGGATGGCCGAGGATTTGGCGATCTCGCCGAGCTATCTTAACCTTCTTGAGCGCAATCAGCGCCCGGTCACAGCCCAGATCCTGCTGCGGCTGGCGGACGCTTATGACCTGGATCTGCGCAGCCTCACGATCGACGAGCCGGGCGGCGGCGCCAGCCTGGAGGAAGTGTTCGCGGACCGGATGTTCGCGGACCTCAAGATCAGCCGCCACGAGATCGCGGAGATCAGCGATCAGTCGCCGGCGCTGGCGGAAGCCGTCGTGCGGCTCTATCGCGGCTATGTCGATCGGGGACGGCTGATCGATCTCAGCGCGATCGAGCGCAAGGAGGCCGAGGGCGCCGGCGCTGCTGATTCTCCGACGGACTGGGTTCGTGATCTGGTCAGCGCGCAGCGCAATCACTTCGCGGAGATGGAGGCCTGCGCGGAGGCGATCTCTGCGACGGCGCCGGTCGACCGGGAGGATCTGGGCGCGGCGCTCAGGGCGCGGCTGCAGGAGAAGTTCGGCATCCAGACCCGGCTGATGCCTGCGGAAGTGATGGGGCCGTTCCTGCGGCGCTTTGATCGCCATCGCAAACGGCTGCTGCTGCATGAGACGCTGGTCCCGGCGAGCCGGCTGTTCGCCGCGGCCTATCAGCTTGGGCTGCTGGAGCATGGCCAGGCGATCGCCGCGCTGGCCGAGCGGTTCACTCCGCCGGACCGCACTAGCCGCCAACTGCTACGCCTGTTCCTGGGCAATTATCTGGCGGCGGCGATCCTGCTGCCCTACGCGCCGTTTCTCTCCGCGCTGGAATCGACCGGCTACGACATTGAACTGGTGCGCGCGCGGTTCGGCGTCAGTTTCGAGCAGGCGGCGCAGCGGCTCACCAGTTTGACGCGGCCGGACGCGCGCGGAATTCCGTTCTTCATGATGCGCGTGGACGCGGCGGGCAATGTCTCCAAGCGCTTCGCCAGCGGCCCCTTTCCGTTCTCGCGCTTCGGCGGCGCCTGCCCGCGCTGGAGCCTGCATGACAGCTTCAAGACGCCCGGCCGATTGATTCCGCAGATCATCGAGACGCCGGACGGCCAGCAATTCTTCACCCTGTCGCGCACCGTGCGCAGGGCTTCAGGTCTGTGGGCGGGCCAGGAGGATGAGCTGGCGATCGGCCTGGGCTGCGTGCTGAAATATGCGCCGAAGCTGATATCCGCCAAATCAATGGATTTGGCGTCGACGCCGGCGGTGGAGATCGGCCCCTCCTGCCGGATCTGCGAGCGGATCGCCTGTCCCAGACGCGCCGCCGCCCCGATCAATCGCAGCTTGTTGGTCGATGAGACCAACAAGGCGATCGCGCCCTATCCGTTCCTGGCTTAGGGCGTGATCGATTTGGGGGGAGGCTTATAGCGGCAATCAGCTGACGCCTACCACAAACCCCTTCACCCGGAGCCTGTCGAAGGGTCGAGCAAACTCCTCATCGCTTCCC
>JBMLRS010000050.1:0-5792 GCA_049240905.1 Elsteraceae bacterium | reverse complement strand
CCGTCTTCGTCGGGTTGGCGGGCATTCTGGTCTGCTCGATGTTGGGCGGGATGCGCGCCGTCACCTGGACCCAGGTGGCGCAGTACATCGTGCTCATCATCGCCTATCTGATTCCGGCGATCCTGATGTCGATGAAGATCTCCGGCGTTCCGTTGCCGCAGTTGATGTACGGCATCGCGCTGGAGAAGATCGCGGTTCTCGAAGCAGGCTTCCGCACGGCGGGCATGACGCCGCCGCCGGGGGTCACGGGCTGGCACTCGACGCCGTTCATCGGCGCCAACGGCCAGTTCTCGATGCCGGTCGCGCTGAACTTCTTCGCGCTGGTGTTCTGTCTGATGGTCGGCACGGCCTCGCTGCCGCACATCCTGATGCGCTACTTCACCACGCCTTCGGTGCGTGAGGCGCGCCAATCGGTCGCCTGGTCGCTGTTCTTCATCTTCCTTCTCTATTTCACGGCCCCGGCCTACGCCGCCTTCGCGAAGGTCGAGATCTACCAGACCGTGATCGGCCAGCCGATCGCGAGCCTGCCGGACTGGATCAAGTCCTGGCAGATCGTCTCACCCTACGGGACGCCTTGGATCAATATCGTCGACGTCAACAAGGACGGTATCCTGCAGTGGAATGAGTTCCGCATCCATCCGGACGTGGTGGTGCTGGCCACGCCGGAAATCGCCGGCCTGCCCTATGTCATCGCCGGCCTTGTGGCGGCGGGCGGTCTCGCGGCCGCGCTGTCGACTGCGGACGGATTGTTGCTGGCGCTGGCCAACGCGCTCAGCCACGACGTCTACTACAAGATGATCGACCGGGAGGCTCCGACCGCTCGGCGTCTGATCGTCTCGCGCGTTCTCTTGCTGATCGTCGCCGTGGCAGCCGCCTGGACGGCGGGCAACGCGGGGGCGGACATCCTGTTCCTCGTCGCCTGGGCCTTCTCCATCGCGGCGGCCGGGTTGTTCGCGGCGCTCGTCATGGGCGTCTGGTACAAGCGCACCACCAACACGGCGGCCGTAGTGGGCATGAGCGTCGGCTACATCGCGACTTTCGGGTATCTGATCTATTCCGAATGGTTCGGCCTCGACTTCATCCAACTGTTTGGATCGAAGGACGCGATTGTCGCGGCGGCGCGTCAGACCCTGACCATCGCTCCTAACTTCATCGACGCCGATCTGCGGGCGGAAGCTCAGAAGATCGTGGATGGCGCCGCAGGCATCAAGGACGGCGCGCTTGCGTGGTTCGGCGGCCTCATCGGCATCCCGACCGACACGGTCGTGCTGCGCAATCGCGTGGTGGGGCGCCTTTGGGGCCTCAACAACATCTCCGGCGGCGTCATCGGCGTGCCGTTGTCCTTCCTGACGATCTGGATCGTCTCGAAGTTCACGACCGCGCCGAGCCAAGCGATGCAGGACTTCATCGACGACATTCGCATCCCGCGCGGCGGCGTCCGCCTCGCGGACAAGCGCGAAGCCGTCGAGTAGCCTAACGCAGAATCGCGGTTAGACTGAGGGGCGGCCGCCAGCGCGGTCGCCCCTTTTTATATGGAAGAGCGATGCAGTCGGACTTCATTTTCGGCTATCTGCCGTTCTGGATTGTGACCTACGCCCTGGCTTTGACGGCCTGGGCCTGCCTGGGCCGCTTCATGATGCAGGTCATGGTGCCGCCGGACAGCCCGAACTACATCTGGCGCGGCTTCACGTTGCTGACGGGTTGGGCGATCGCGACGGCCCGGGTTCTGGTGCCCAGTTACGTTCGCGATCCCTATCTGCCGTTGGTGGCCATGTTCTGGCTGTTCGCCGTCCGCATGGTCTTCGGATTTGTGATGTTGAGCCTGGGTTACGCCCCCAGGATTTCACCGCCAGGAGAGGGCTGATGATGACCCCGCAATCCCTGTTCGTCGGCGCGGTGGCGACCTGTCTGCTGGTCGGCCTCAGCAGCCCCATGCTGAGCGTGATGTGGCATCTGCATCCGGTTTGGATGCCGGAGATGCTGCCCAGCACGCGCGAGACGGTGTTCTATGGCGCCAGTCTGATCATCTCGACCGGGGCGTTGCTGCTTTCGGCGATTCCGGCCGCCATCGCCGAGCGCCTTGGTTGGCCGTTGGAGAAGGCCATGTGGCTGTGGTTCCTCGGCTCGGCGCTGCTTCTGCTGTGGGGCTTCGTCTGATCGAGGCTGCGGCGAGCGATGATCGGCGCCGCAGGAGCCGGCGACGGGCGTCTAGGGCGTTTTCAACTTAGTCTGAACTGCGCAGAGCCGGTAACGCGCCATGTTTCATGGGGATGTGCAAGATCCGCTTTAACGTAAGCGGATCTTGCTCTAACCGCTCGGCTCAGCTTCCGGTGTAAGGCAGGGAGGAGTGATGCAGGACGATGCGCAGGGCGCCGGCGGAGTCCTTCACGAACATCCAGGTCTTGTCGACCGTGGTCACCTTGCCATCCTTATCCGAGATGTTGACGTTGCCCATGGTGGAGGCCGAGTTGCCGGCGATGAAGATGCCGCTGTTCGCGATCTCGCACTTCGACCATTGCTTCAGGGCGAAACCCGTGTCCTTCGGAAAAGCGGCGTCTCCGCCGACGAAGTAGGCCAGCGCGCCGGCGCGGGTCGTGCGGAAGGTCTGGGGCGCCACGGTCAAGGTCGGCTTGAACAGAACCACCCCCATTTGATAGCCGTATGCCGCGTCGATCACTTTCTCCGCCAGCGCCTTGGCCGCCGGCATTCCCTGCGCGGCGTAGACGCCGCTGATGCTCACCAACGCGTCGCACCAGGCTTTCTGAGCGGCGAGAACTTCATTCTCGCTGATCGCTTGATTGACCACGACGGCTTGGGCCGACGCCAATCCGGGCGGAACGGTGACGGCGAGGAGCGCGGCGATGACGGCGTAATGACGAATGGGCATGATCTCTCCTTGGATTGACGAAGCGGCGCGTCGGATGACGGCTTCTGCGTAGAGTTGTTATATTTTTCACCGCTGACGGGGCGTTGAACTCGAGATGAGCGCGCCATGACGGGTTCATGAACGGCAGATGACAAACCCACCCTCGCCGCGCGCCCCGCCGACGCGACAGTCGAACCGGTTCCGCAGGCGCGTGACCCTGGCTCTGGTCGCCCTCGCCGCCATCTCCGTCATCGAGGGGGCCTTCGCCCTTTGGGCCGTCGGCTTGGCCGAGCGCCATGTCCTGCGCGGACGCGTCGCGGCTGACATCAAGCAGGGCTTCACCGAACTCCGCTCCGACAAGCAGCAATTGCGCAATTGGCTGGCGCGACGCCAGTTCGGGGCCGACGCCGACGATCGCCAGCGCGATCAGTTGCTGGAGCGGATGCGCGGCGCTCTGGTCCAACTCAACGCGCTCGCCGAGCAGGCCGTGACGCTAGACGCCAGCCCCGCGGCGCGCCAGAGGCAAGCCCAGCGCCGGGACGCCCTTCTCGTGCTCGAGCGAAGCCTCGCCCAGCTCGCGCGCGGACTCGACAACCTCAACCCGCCGCCAATAGGAGCCGACGCGGCGGCCGCCTGGCGAAACGCCAACGATTTGTTCGACCTTGCCGAAGGACGCGATCTGCGCAGCTTGCTCGAGGACAGCATGGAGCGCGAGGACGTCGCTGTTCGCGAGAAGCGCGCCGACACCGACGACACCTTGGCGTGGTTGAGGGGGCTCTGGATTGTCTCGACGGCGGTCTTCGTCTGCGCCGCGCTTTTGCTCGCGGCGAGCTTGGCTCAGGCCCTGCGCCACCCGCTGCGCAGCCTGACAGAGGGGGCCGCGGCGCTCCGCTCAGGCCAGCTGTCGCACCGCATCGCCCTCGACGGACGGGATGAGTTCGCGGACGTGGCGCGCAGCATGAACGCCATGGCCGAAGAACTCGCCGAACGCCGAAAGCGGGAGATCGAGGCCCGTCAGGCGCTGGAGGAGCAGGTCGCCTCCCGCACCGCCGAGCTGCGAGCAGCCCTTCAAGCTCAGCAGGAAGCCGAATCCCGTCGCCGCCTCTTGTTCGCCGACATCAGCCACGAGCTGCGGACCCCGACGACCGCGATACGCGGCGAAGCTCAGGTCACTCTGCGCGGCGGCGCCAAGTCGATCGAAGAATACACCGGCGCGCTCCAGCGGATCGAAGACGCCGCGCGGCAACTGGGCCTGACGATAGATGACCTGCTGACCATGGCGCGCAGCGACATCGACGCGCTGTCGTTAAGGCGCGTTCCGATCGACCTCGCCGACGTGCTTGACGCCGTCATGTCGCATGGCGAAGCGATGGCGCGGGCCGGACAGATCACATTGATCCAGGACGCCTGGCCTGAAGGTCTGTCGATCAACGGCGACGCCGACCGTTTGCGGCAGCTTTTGCTGGCGCTGCTCGACAACGCGGTGCGCTACTCTCGACCGGGAGGATCGGTCCGCCTCACCGCCCGGCGGGTTGAGCGCGAGGGGCCGCGCGTGGAGGTCGACATCATAGACCAGGGCATCGGCATCGAGGCGGAGGATCTGGAGAAGATCTTCGACCGCAGCCACCGTGCGCCGAACGCCATGAAACATCGGCCGGACGGCAGCGGGCTGGGCCTGCCAATCGCCCGCGTTCTCGCGCGCGGCCATGGCGGCGAGATTTCAGTGACCAGCGATCCCGGCCGGGGCGCCACGGCGACCTTGTCGCTGCCGCTGGCCCCGTCGGAAACGAGAGGATTCGCATGAATGTCCTGCTGATCGAGGACGACCAACGGATCGCCGACTTCCTGCAACGGGGCCTGCGCGCCGAGGGCCATCGGGTTCAGGTCGCGCGCAATGGCCAGGACGGATTGGCCTATGCGATGTCCGCCTGGAAGGACCATCGGGACGGCGATCCTGTCACCGTCGTGGTGCTTGACCTCATGCTGCCGGACATCAGCGGGATGGAGGTGTGCCAGACGCTGCGCGCCAGTCAGGTGCAGCTTCCAATCCTGATGCTCAGCGCCCTCTCCACCGTGGAGGATCGGGTCGCCGGGCTGCGGCTGGGCGCCGACGACTATCTTTGCAAACCCTTCGACTTCGAGGAGCTGCTGGCGCGGATCGAAGCCTTGCGCCGCCGCGGCCGCGATCTGGGGGCCAGCCCCACGACCCTGTTGAAGGTCGCCGACCTTGAGCTTGACCGCGCCACGATGAAGGCGTCGCGGGGCGGCCGCGTCCTCGCGCTGACCGCGCGCGAACTGGCCCTTCTGGAACTGCTCATGAGCGCGCCCGGGCGGCTGTTCAGCCGGGAGCGGATCCTGGCCAACGTCTGGGGCGTCAACGAGGATCCGCTGACCAATATCGTCGATGTCTATATCGGGCGATTGCGCAGCAAGATCGACGAAGGCGACTCCCCGCCCTTGATTCACACCCAGCGCGGGCTTGGCTATCGTCTGGAGGCCGCCCCCTCCGCCGCTCCAGCGGATCGCCCCTGACGCCTGCGCGTCACGCCTACCGCAAGGCCGCGGTCAGATCAGCGAGGTAGAGATCCAGATGCGCCCCCGGCGGAGCGACCAACCGCGCGATCAGCCGCTTGACGGGATTCGGCACGGTCACCGTCTCGGTCATCGACAGCATCGCGCCGCCGCCGTCGGCCTGGAAAGACCCGACCCACTGGCCGGAGAAGCCGCGCTCCGACTCATAGGCGATGGCGAAAAGCGCCTGCTCGCGGCGCTCGATCAGCGAGAAGGCGATGCGGTCGCCATCCTTCGTGCGCTCGATCCAGCGCCGCCCGTCCTCAATCATCTCGATCGACCGCAGGTCGCGCCGCCACTGCGCCTGGCCCGCGACGTCGGTCACCTTGGCCCAGAGACTCGCGGGCGGCGCGAC
>JBMLRS010000049.1:0-3691 GCA_049240905.1 Elsteraceae bacterium | reverse complement strand
CAGGGGGGAAGCGATGGTCTGGGCGACGCCGTTTGAGGAGTTTCGGGGCAAGGTCGTCCTGGTGACAGGGGCCAGCACCGGCATCGGCGCCGCGGTCGCCAAGGGGTTCGGCGCCTGCGGGGCGCGCGTGATCGCGCACGCCAACGCCAGCCGGGAGGCGGGCGCCGCGGTCGTCGCGGAGATCGTCGCGGCCGGCGGCGAGGCGCGCTTGGTCCAGGCCGATCTCTCCTCCGCCAAGGCGGCGCGGAAACTGATCGAAGAGGTGCTGGCGGCGGAAGGGCGGATCGACGTGCTGATCAACAACGCCGGCACCATCGTCGGGCGCAAGCGCCTGACCGAGGTCGACGACGCGTTCGCGGATTACGTGATGGATCTGAACTTCACGTCGCTTTACGCCGCGATCCGCGCGGTGGTTCCAGCGATGCGCCGACAGGGCGGGGGCGTCATCGTCAACACCACCTCGATCGCCGCGCGCATGGGCGGCGGGCCCGGAACGGTGAGCTATGGGGCGGCCAAGGGCGCGGTCGCCAGCCTGACGCGCGGCGTGGCGCGAGAACTGGCGGTCGACCATATTCGGGTGAACGCCGTCGCGCCCGGCCTGATCGACACGCCGCTGCACGACAAGCTGACGCCGCCCGAGGTGATCGAGGGGATGCTGCCGAGCGTGCCGATGCGGCGCATGGGCTCCCCGGAGGAGTGCGTGGGAACCTATCTCTTCCTCGCCAGCGATAGGCTGTCCGGCTACATCACCGGCCAGATCGTGGAGATCAGCGGCGGGATGGTCTGAGCGTCCGCGTTCAGACGCAGCGCAGTTGAAGCTGCTCTAGGATCCCGGTCAGCGTCGCGCAGGATTTTTCCCGATGGCGACGATGAACCGATCCGGCGGCGGCCGGGTCGCCCTCGCGGATCGCCTTCACGACCGCGGCGTGGTCGGCGTTGGAGTCCACCGGCTTGGGGCGGATCCGCAAAGTGAACATTCGAGCGCGGCGCACCTGATCAAGATGAACCCCGACCGCTGCGGAGAGTCGCGAGTTTCCTCCCATCTCGACGATCATGCGGTGGAATTCCTCGTCAGCCTCCGCCCAGGCGAGCAGATCGTCCCGCGCCAGAGCGGCCTCCATGTCGACGATCGTCCGCTCAAGCGCCGCTAGGGTTTCCGGGGAGTGGCGACGTCGCGCCGCGTTCTCGACCGCCAGGGTCTCCAGCGCGGTGATGATCTCATAGATTTCCGCCATGTCCTGCGCGGAAATCGGGATCACCCGCATGCCATGCCGCGGCCGCACCTCGATCAAACCTTCCTGAACGAGCCGGATCATGGCTTCACGCACGGGCGTCCGGCTCATGCCCAACCGATCGGCCAGCTCTTGCTCCAAAACGAAATCCCCAGCGCCGAAGCTGTTCTCGGTGATCAGACGCTTGATCCCGAGATAGGCCTGGACGGTCAGCGAAGCGCGGTCCTCGCTTTTCGTGAGTGTCTGATCGACCATTGCCTTCAGCGCTTCAATTGGGGGAAAGCGGTGGTTGAGCCGGGGAAATCTCGATGCGTTGACCGGATGCGTCGGACCGATAGATCGCCTGCTCGATCACGAGATTGGCGAGATAATCGGACGCCCGGTTCTCCAGAGCGCTTCCCGTCAGCATGTGGTCGATCATGTGTCGTTGCAAGGCGTAGACGCAATCCCCCCCGAACGAGTCATCCCGCCAGGGGTAAGGGACCTCGGTTGGCGCGGTTTCGCCGTGGCGGCGGAAGAACAGGCGTCCCCGCCCATCCAGGGTCAAACTGCCGGCCGATCCCTCGATGATCATTTCTCCCATGGTGCGGCGGCAGTTGTCCGAGGCGTGATCGACCAGACGATTGCCGTCGAACAGGCCTCGCGCGCCGCCGGCGAAGTCGAAGATCACCAGCCCGGCGTCTTCTCCCGCGATGACGGGATTGAGCCGGCGCAGCGACGCATACACCGCGGAGACCTCTCCGAAGAGAAACCGGAAGGTGTCGATCAGGTGAATCGCGGTCTCATGCACCAGAAACCGCGGCATCTGTTGGAAGTAGGGCTGGCGTCGCAGATAGGCTTCCGGTCCCTGTCCGTCGCCGGGTCGAAGCCGGAAGGAGATCTGGTGGATCTCGCCCAGCGCCCCTTCCTGGATCGCCTGCTTGCTCCGGCGATGCCAGGGTTGGAAGCGAAAATTCTCATGCACGATCACGGGGGCGGTCGAAAGGCTGGCCAGTCGGACGGCTTCCCGCGCCTCCGTCAGGTCGCGGCAAAAGGCCTTCTGGCAAATGACGGCGACGCCGCGCGCCGCCGCTTGAGAAACATAGTCGAGATGGCTGTCCGGCGGCGAGATGATGTCCACAAGGTCGGGCCGCGTCCGGTCGAGCATCTCGCCGAAATCGGTGAAGGCTCGCGCCTGCGCGAAGGTTGCGGCGACCGACGCCGCGCCCGAGGCGACGCGATCGCAGACGCCGACGACCGAGATCTCGGGAATGCGCCGCCAGGCGGCGTAATGGAACTGGCTGAAATAGCCGGTTCCCACCGCCGCCAGCTTCAGCGCCGCCGCCATGGATCAACCGCTCAGCGGCAGCTGGTTCACATTGCGCACAACCGCGTCGGTGATGGCCTGCGTTCCGGCTGAGCCGCCTTGCTCCATCGGCAGGATCGCGTCCGCCCCCAAGGCTCGCTCCACCGCCGCCCGGATCAGCGCCCCGGCCTTGACCGGCCCTTCCGAGCCGTGCTTTCGGCCGAGCCATTCCAGCATCATCGCCGCGGACAAGAACATCGCGATCGGGTTCGCCTTGCCCTGGCCAGCGATGTCCGGCGCCGTGCCATGGCAGGGTTGGAAAACTGCGGCGTCGTCGCCGATGTCGGCTGAGGGCGCCATGCCCAACCCGCCGATCAACCCCGCCGCGAGATCGGACAGGATGTCGCCGAACATGTTCTCGGTCACCAGAACGTCGAAGCTCCAGGGGCGGCGAATGAAGTTCAGGGCGGTCGCGTCGACGTAGGCGTGGTCGGCCTCGATGTCGGGATGGCGGGCGGCGACCTCGTCGAACACCTTGCGGAAGAACGCGAAAGACCGGAACACGTTCGCCTTGTCGACGCAGGTCACCAGACCACGCCCGCCCAGGGCTTTGCGCTCCCTTGCGAGCTTGAAGGCGAACTCCGTCACCCGTTCGACGCCGGCCCTGGTGATCACCAGACTGTCCCGCGCCTCACGATCGTCGATGACCTGCCCCTGCTTCATCTCCTTGAACAATCCCTCGGTGGACTCGCGGATCAGCACGAAGTCAATCTCTCGGGCCTGCGGGTCGGACAAGGGGCCTGGGGCGCCCGCGATCGACTTGGCGGGCCGAACCCCCGCGTAGAGTCCCAGGATCATGCGCATGTCGACTTGCGGCGTGATCTCCGTGCCGTCGGGATAGCGCACGTCGGGCAGCCCCATGGCGGCCAACAGGATGGCGTCCGCCGCTTTGGCCGCTGCGATGGAGGCGGCCGGCAGCGCCTCGCCGGTCTCGGCGTAGCAGCCGGCGCCCCCCGGCAGCGGCTGGAACTGAAGGGCGAAGCCAAGATTGGTCCGCTGGAGCCGTTCGACCGCGGCGTTGACGACGTCAA
This sequence comes from Elsteraceae bacterium, assembly GCA_049240905.1. Lineage (GTDB taxonomy): Bacteria > Pseudomonadota > Alphaproteobacteria > Elsterales > Elsteraceae > JBMLRS01. The sequence continues at coordinate 83 of JBMLRS010000049.1, read as the reverse complement.
GGCAGGCTGGCGTGATTTCGTGGCCAATGCCGTCGCCGGCGAACGTCGCGATGGTGAAGCTGTTCTTCAGCATGGTGAACTCA
>JBMLRS010000048.1:0-1629 GCA_049240905.1 Elsteraceae bacterium | reverse complement strand
GTGCTGTTCAACGACACGGTCTATTACAACATCCTCTATGGCCGGCCGGACGCCACGCCGTCCGAAGTGGAAGAGGCCGCCCGCCTCGCCCGCATCCATGATTTCATCGCAGGATTGCCCGACGGCTATCAATCCAAGGTCGGAGAGCGCGGGCTGAAGCTGTCCGGCGGCGAGAAGCAGCGCGTCGCCATCGCCCGCGTGATCCTGAAGCGCCCGAAGATCCTGATCTTCGACGAGGCGACCTCCGCCCTCGACACCAAGACCGAGCGCGAGATCCAGGACAGCCTGGATCAGGTCTCGGCCGATCGCTCCACCCTGATCGTCGCCCATCGCCTCTCGACCGTCGTCAGCGCGGATGAGATCCTGGTGCTCGATCAGGGCAGGATCGCCGAGCGCGGCCGCCATCACGAACTCTTGGCGCTGGACGGCCGCTACGCGAAGATGTGGGCGCGGCAGCAGGAAAACACCGTGAGTTCCTCGCCCGAGCCTCTTGGCGCCGCCCCCGACGTCGCCTAAGTATTTTAGAGTTATTCTAAATATTTAAGGACCAAGACAATGACCCTCTCCGCCAACGCCAAGAGCGCCATCGCCGATAGTCTGGCGCATCTGCTGGCCGACACTTACACACTGGCGTTCAAGACCCATGGCTATCACTGGAACGTGGTCGGCCCGCATTTCGCGCAGCTCCACAATTTGTTCGGCGATCAGTACGCCGCGCTTTATCTGGCGGCGGACGAGATCGCGGAGCGGATCCGCGCTTTGGGTGTGAAGGCCCCCTCCAGCCACGCGGCCTACGCCAAGCTGTCGGCGATCAAGGTCGAGGACGACGCCGGCATGCCCGCCTTCAAGATGGTCGAGATGCTGCGCGACGCGCATCTTGAGTCGGCCAAGTCCGCCTACAAGGCGGTCGAGATCGCAGAGGCCCATAACGACGTGGGCTCCGCCGACCTCGCGACCGCGCGCATTCAAGAGCATGAGAAGGCGGCCTGGATGCTCACCAGCCTGCTCGGTTAAGCCCTGCCTAACCCGATCGCGGACGAGACCTCGGCGGAAGCGGCTCTGATCGCCGCCGGGGATCGGCGCGCGCTGGCGCAGGCGATCACCCTGGTGGAGTCCACCCGGGCCGATCACCGCCGCCGCGCGGAAGATCTGCTGGCGCGCCTTGCGCCGCCGGGGCGCAGCCTGCGGCTCGGCGTCTCCGGCGTGCCCGGCGTCGGCAAATCCACCTTCATCGAACGCTTCGGCCTGCTGCTGATCGAGCGCGGCCACAAGGTCGCCGTGCTTGCGGTCGATCCCTCCTCGCGCCGCACCGGCGGCTCGATCCTGGGCGACAAGACGCGGATGCACACGCTCGCCCGCCATCCTGACGCCTTCATCCGTCCTTCCGCCGCGGGATCCACCCTGGGCGGCGTCGCCCGCCGCACCGCCGACGCCATCCTGCTGGTGGAGGCCGCCGGCTATGACGTGGTGATCATCGAGACCGTCGGCGTCGGCCAGTCGGAAACCGCCGTGGCGGACCTGACCGACCTGTTTCTGCTTCTCCTGCCGCCCGCCGGCGGCGACGAACTGCAGGGCATCAAGAAGGGCATCGTGGAGTTGGCGGACATTCTGGTGATCAACAAGGCGGAC
>JBMLRS010000047.1:0-3511 GCA_049240905.1 Elsteraceae bacterium | reverse complement strand
TTGGTGGTCTTCGTCGGCGGCTCGCTCGCCCTCGCCCTGCTCACCGGGCAGATGACGCTGAAACATTAGGCGGCGATCAACTCCAGGAACCGGCCGGTCTGGCGGAAATCCTCGAGCAGTTGCGCGCGGTGATCGGCCGCCTCCTCGTCCTCGCCCCATCGCTCAACCTGGAACAGCTCGTCGACCTGGGAGGCCGCGAAGGCCGCGTCGACCGACAGATGCCCGTCCACCACCGCCAGGCCAATCACCAGAGATCCCGCCGCGCTCGACGTCATGGCCAAGCCGGTCAGCCTCAGCGGGTCCAGCGCCTCCACGGCGCGCCGCAGCGCATTCACCGTCGGCTCGGGCTGCGGCCGCGGCATGACGCCGACATGAACCTCCAGACGCGCTTCAAACCGGTCGGCCGCCCATGTCACCAGGGGATGCCAGACGGCGATCTGGCGGCGCACCAACTCGTCCGGATGCTCGGCGCGATAACAGATCAGATCGGTCGTCGCAAAACCGACCATCGAATCCACCACCCTTTGGCGATCCGGCCCGGTGCGATCGAGCGCCGTCGTCAACAGCCGGGTCATCGGCATGCTGTGCGGCTTCACGGTTTCGGCCTGCGCGGACCACTCGGTCGCGATCGCCTGCGCCAGGGCGGAGGTCGAGGCCGCGAGCGGCTGGCCCATCGGGGTGCGCACCGGCTTGCCGTCAAGCAGCACGCCATGGCCGCCCTCGACCGGCGCCACCGCCACGGTCTTGTAAACCCGCTTCATCTCAACGCTTCCGAAACATGTCAAACAGGCCTCTGACCGGATCTTGGGTGGCGGGCGCGACGGAGCCCGGCCGTGGCGCCTCGGTGGGGGCGATTTGTCCAGGGGCGGGCGTTGAGGCGGGCGTCGCCGCCGGCGCCGCGATGTTGCCGGCCCGCGCGTTGGCGCAGATCTCAGCCGCCGTGGCGACGGGGGGGCTTTCGCTCGGGCTCTTGCCCGTGAGCGTTCCAAGCAATTGTCCTGCGGCGAGCCCGCCCAAGGTCGAGCCCGTCGCCAGGCCGCCGACCGCAGAGATCGCGCCCACCGCGAGGCCCGCCCGATCCGGCTCCACCGCAGGGCGGCCGAGAGATCCGCCGACCAGCACCGACGGCGCCAGGAGCTGCAAGGCGGCGTCCCTCAAATTCGGGTCGATCTTCAGGGCCAGCTTCTCATTGCCCAGATTGACCGTGCCGCTGGTCGACAGCCCCAACTTCTGCATCTCCATCACGCCAATTCCGAACCGCGCGACGCCCTGCTGGATCGGCAAGTGGATCACTGCGCACTCCATCCGCACATCTTCGTCGGAACGTCCGGCGAGAAGGATCTTCGCCACGCCGCCAGCCGCCCCTTTGAACAGGCTGGCGGAGACGACGCCTGTCGCCGCGTCCAAGTCCAGGCTGCCGCGGGCGGATCCCAGAATCGCGCGGAGATCGGCCCCCTGCCCGGCAAGCTCCACGCCGATCGTCATCTTGGAGGTGACGGCGGGCGACGCGCCTAACGCTTTCGCCAGCGCGACCGCATCCACCCCTTCCGCCTTCAAGCCGAACGAAAGGCTTCGATCCGCCGCTTTTCCGATCGCCCGGATCGACCAATGCCCCTCGGCGAAGCCGAACTCCAGGTTGCTCACGGTCAGGACGCCGCCGACAAGCGCCGCGCGCAGCTGCAAAGCCTGCAACTCCATCGCGCCCTGCGCCGCCGCGCCGACGCGCAGCACCACCGCCGCATCCGCCTTGCCAAGCAAATCCCAGGGCAAGGGCATGGCCGGAATGACTCGCCCATCGCCGCTCTCCACTGCGGGCGCGGTTGACGGGGCGGCTGACGGTTGCGGGGCCGCCTTTTGGGGCGGGGCGAGGACAACGCGATCAATCCCCATATCGACCGTCAGTTTTGGCGTGGGCGCCAGCCGCTCAAGCGCAACCCGGCCCTGCGCGCGCGTTTCACCCAGCTTCAGGTCGACGCCCTCAGCGACGATCAAGGGCGCGGTTCCGCCGAGGGTCGCGCGCAGCGCGACCGCCCCGTCCGGAACCTGGACGCCGAGACGCTGCAGCAGCCTCGCGTTGCCGGATTCCGCCGTGACCCCAAGATCCAGCTTTCCATCGCCGCCGATCGTCCCAGCGATCTTGGCCGAGAGCTTGTCGGCGCCCTCGCCCACCGAAAAGGCGCCGTCGGCGATGGCGAGGCCAGCGGCGCCGAGTTTGATCTGAGCGGACAGGGCGAAGGCGCCCGGCTCCGGTCCTTGCTGTCCGGCGAGCGCGAGCAGAGAGGCGAGCGCCGGGGCCTGCGCGGCCAACTTGCCCTCATAGGCTGCCCCAGGGCCGAAATCGCCATCCAACGTGACGCTGGCGCCGGCGAGCTTGACGGTCGCGACGCCCGGCACGGCTTCCTGCCCCGCGATCACGGCGGCGACGGATTTCAACTTGGTCTCGGCGGCGATCACCACGCCGTCGAGCACGCCGGAGGCCGCCAGGCTCAGGCTGCCGTCCCTCGGCAGGCCAGCCTGAACCGTCTCCAGGAGCAGGACCCGCGGCGGCTTCACACCGTCCTTCCAGGTCAAACGAGTCTTGGTCAAGGACAGGGAATCGATGGTCGGCAAGGTGAGCGGCTTCCTGGCCGAAGGCGCGCCAGGGGCGGCTGACGCGGCGGGGTCCCCCGCTGGAACGAACGTCCAGTTCGTCGCGCCGTTCGCCAACCGCTCCAGCAGCAGATCGACCCCGTCGATCGCGAGCTTCTTGACTTCGATCCGGCGATCGGTCGCGAGCGGGATCAGAGCCACCGAGACCTCGAGGCGCGCTGCGGTCAACATCTCCGGGCGGGAGCCGCCGGCGATGTTCGCCAGACTGAAGTCCGCGACAGTGACGACCGGCGTCCAACCGAACTCCACGGTGATCGGACCGCTCAGCCGCGCCTCCCGGCCCGTGGCTTTCTTGATCGCCTCGGCGATCTGACCACGATAGTCGTCGGGCTTGAACTGGGCGACGAGCACGGCGATGGCGACGCCCATCAGAACGATCAGCAGGCCGACGGCCATCACGGCGTATTTCACGAAACGCATCGCGGTCTCCTTTCGCTTTGGCGCGTCTCAAGCCTGCGGATCAAGCCCAAGCCAACGGCAGGCGCTGGCGAAATGAGCCGGGGGCGGCGCGACCAGGGTCAGCGGGGGAGCGCCATGCCTGGGAAGGGTGAGGCTGCGCGCGTGCAGATGCAGCTGATTGGTGACGTCCGCGCCGGGCAGGAAGGCGCCGGGGCCGCCATATTTCCCGTCGCCCAGGATCGGCGCGCCGATCGCCGCGCAATGCACCCGCAGTTGGTGGGTCCGGCCGGTGATCGGGATCAACTCCAGGAGCGCCGCCTGTTTGGCGACGCTGTCGATCACCCGGTAATGGCTGACCGCCCGCTTGGCGTCGACCGCGCCGACCGCGACCCGCTCCCGCCCGCTGGGGCCGGCCTCCATGGCGAGGGGTTTGTCGATCTTGCCGGAGCGCGGCGTGGGAACG
>JBMLRS010000046.1:0-2052 GCA_049240905.1 Elsteraceae bacterium | reverse complement strand
GGCCGCCGAGGCAGGTTTCGGTCAGGGGGCTGTGGGGCTGTTCCAGATCTTCGATGACATCGAAATGATGCTTGCCGGGGGCGACGGTCCAAGGGCAGGACCAGTTTTCCGAGAGGGTGCGGGCCTGCCACAAGAAGCTCGGCATCCGGCCGGGCGAGACGACTCCGGACGGCGAGTTCTCGCTGATCGAGGTCGAATGTCTCGGCGCCTGCGTGAACGCGCCGATGCTGCAATTGGGCGATGATTACTACGAGGACCTCGATCCGGCCTCTACCATCGCCTTGATCGAGGCGCTGCAGCGCGGAGAGAAGCCGAAGCCCGGCCCTCAGACCGCGCGGCAGACCTCCGCCCCCATCGGGGGACCCACCACGCTGACGTCGAACGCGGGAGCGGAATGATGCTGAGCGACAAGGATCGTATCTTCACCAATCTCTACGGCTTCCATGATTGGCGGCTGGCGGGCGCGCTGAAGCGCGGCGATTGGGACGGCACCGGCGCGATCATCGCCAAGGGCCGGGAATGGATCATCGAGGAGATGAAGAACTCCGGCCTGCGCGGGCGCGGCGGAGCGGGCTTCTCGACCGGCCTGAAATGGTCGTTCATGCCCAAGCCCAGCGACGAGCGTCCCTCCTATCTGGTGGTGAACGCCGACGAGGGCGAGCCCGGCACCTGCAAGGACCGGGACATCATGCGGCATGATCCGCATAAGCTGATCGAAGGCTGCCTGATCGCCTCCTTCGCGATCGGGGCCAAGGCTTGCTACATCTACATCCGCGGCGAGTTCGGCCTTGAGGGCGACCATGTCGAAGCGGCGATCGAGGAAGCCTATGAAAAGGGCTTGGTCGGCAAGAACGCCTGCGGCTCCGGCTGGGATTTCGACATCTATCTGCATCGCGGCGCCGGGGCTTACATCTGCGGCGAAGAGACCGCGCTGATCGAAAGCCTGGAGGGCCGCAAGGGCCAGCCGCGGCTGAAGCCGCCGTTCCCGGCGATGGCCGGCCTCTACGGCATGCCGACGACCGTGAACAATGTCGAAACGATCGCGGTGGCGCCGACCATCCTGCGGCGCGGCGCGTCCTGGTTCTCCGGGCTTGGCCGTCCGAAGAACGCCGGCACCAAGATCTTCTGCATTTCCGGCCATGTGAATCAGCCCTGCAACGTCGAAGAAGAGATGGGCATCCCGCTGAAGGAGCTGATCGAGAAGCACGCCGGCGGCGTGCGCGGCGGCTGGGACAATCTTCAGGCGATCATCCCCGGCGGCTCCAGCGTGCCGCTGCTGCCCAAGGAGATCTGCGACACGGTGCTGATGGATTTCGACTCGCTGCGCGAGGTCCGTTCGGGCCTGGGCACGGCGGGCGTGATCGTGATGGACAAGTCCGTCGACGTGGTGAAATGCATCGCGCGCCTGTCTAAGTTCTACATGCATGAGAGCTGCGGCCAATGCACCCCCTGCCGCGAAGGCACCGGCTGGATGTGGCGGGTGATGGAGCGGATGGTGAAAGGGCAGGCGGAGCTTGAGGAGATCGACATCCTCGAGGACGTCACCAAGCAGGTAGAAGGCCACACCATCTGCGCGCTGGGCGACGCTGCGGCTTGGCCGATCCAGGGCCTGATCCGTCACTTCCGGCCTGAGCTTGAGCGGCGGATCGCGGGCTACCGCGCCGACGCGCAGGCGCGGCGCCAGGCCCTCGCGGCCGAATAACGCAACCGAGACAAGACAAGCAGGACGGACGAGAGCGCCCATGCCGAAATTAACGGTCGACGGGATTGAAGTAGAGGTGCCCGCCGGCGCCACCGTGTTGCAGGCTTGCGAGGTCGCGGGCGCGGAAGTCCCGCGCTTCTGCTTCCACGAGCGCTTGTCCATCGCCGGCAATTGCCGGATGTGCCTGGTGGAGATGGAGAAGGCGCCGAAGCCGATCGCCTCCTGCGCCATGCCCGCCTCCGAAGGCATGGTGATCAAGACCACCACCCCCAGCGTGCGCAAGGCGCGGCGCGGCGTGATGGAGTTCCTGCTGATCAACCATCCGCTGGATTGCCCGATCTGCGATCAGG
>JBMLRS010000045.1:0-6349 GCA_049240905.1 Elsteraceae bacterium | reverse complement strand
ATACTTGATGGTGATTGTGTATGGCGCGAATTTGTGATTTTGTTAAACTATGAGGGGTTAATTTATTTGAGTGTCCGCCGGAAATACCTAACGGTTTTCCCGTTCGCCAACTCCGCTTCGCCGATCACCTCAAAGCCGAGGGCGGCGTGGAAGGCGTCGGAGGCCGGGTTGGGCGGGAGCTTGTTCACTTCCGCGCAGACGCGCTCATGGCCCTTGGCGCGGGCGGCGGCGAAGAGTTCTTCGTACATGGAGCGGGCGAGCCCTTGGCCGCGGGCGCTTTCAGCCACGATGATGCGGTCGACATAGACGAAGCGGGGGAATTTCGCCTTGAACCAGGCGAAATTGACGCTGGCGTAGACCGCGTCCTGGTCCAGCGCGATCAGGAAGCCGTCGCGGCCCTCGGCGCGCAGCGGGAGATGGAAGGTCTGATCGACCAGATCCTGCAACGCCTTGGCGTCGAGGACGGAAGTTTCCTTCTCATGCGCCTGATTCAGCGCCAGCATCGCCTGGAGGTTCACGCGCGCCCCTCCAGGTTAGGCGAGGGGCAGGGCGGCGCGTAAGCGCGCATCATCATGTCCACGACATGGGCGACCCGGCGCTCGATATCCTCCGGCGTCAGGGCCGTCGGCAGACCGATCAGCAGGCGCATCTGCGTTCTCGAGCAGAGCAGGCCTGAGAAATCCATCGAGGCCTGGGCCGGGTCCAGCACATGCATCTGGCCGCGGCGATGCTGCTCCTCGAACCAGCGGATCAAGCGGCTTTGGCTGACCGAAGGGCCGGTTTCGTAAAACAGAACCGGCAATTCCGGGAACTGCCCTCCCTCGGCGATGATCATTCGGTACATCGCGATCGCGGTGTGGGAGTGGATCATGCGGAAGAAACCAAGGCCGATCCGGGTCAGCGCCTCGCGCGGCGGGAGATCGTCGACGTCGTCGTCATAGAGCGCCTCGAACCCCTTGCGGCACCGATCCTCGATCAAGGCGCGGAACAGGCCCTGCTTGTTGCCGAACAGATCATAAAGCGTGGCGAGCGAGCCGCCCGAGCGCTTCACCACGTCGCTGAGGCTGGTCGCGCCATAGCCGCGCTCTGAAAACAGCGCGGCCGCCGCGTCCAAGATGGCGGTCCTGCGGGCTTCGCGCCGCGGGAGCGGTCGGTCGCCAGGCTGCTCGGAAGGAGCGATCAAGGAAATGCTCACAGAAAAAATAGGGCTATCGCTTCACGTAATTGAGCTTACAGCGTAATCGCTCATCCTACCAGTAAGGTAATTGCATCGCCGCGCCGGGCGACCCCCTCGCGCAGAACCGTCGCGTAGACGCCCAGAGCCCCGCCATGGGCCTGCGCCAGGGCGCGCATGATTTTCGGCTCGGCCGCCGCGCTGTCCGGATCGATCGTTATCATCTTGCAGCGGGCGTCGGTGTCGATCACCGCCAGCTCCAACCGGTCCCCGATCCGCAGGCGCTTGCCGATCAGCGCGTCCTCGGCGAAGACCGCGCGGTCCCAGTCGAACATCAGGTTCATGCGGAAACGCCGTTGGTCGAGCGGCGCGCCATACAGCGCCGAGAAACCGTCCAAGGTCTGACGCGCCATCAGGGAGACGGGCGCGCAGTCCGCCAGACCCTTCGCGCTGTGGCGCAGCGCGAGGCGGCGCCCGCTTGCGGTCTCCAGATGCGCCAGAAGCTCCGGGCTGTTGAGATCGAAGAGTTCCCCGCTTGGCGTCGTGACGTCGATCGCGAACGCCTCCTCCGGCGGGTAGATCGACGTGGCGCCGGGAGTCTTCTCCGCCGGTTCAACATGCGGCGGCGTCAAGGTCGCGGCGGCGTCACGATAGCGCGGGCGGTAGAGCAGGTAGGGCTCATGCTTGCGCGCGGTGAGCCAGGGGAAGCGCGGCGGCTCCGCCAGGTCTTCGAAGGCGTAGGCGCGGTCGCCCATGAAGCCGGCGTAAGAGCAGAACAAGCGCTCCACCTCCTCCCCGGCCATGCTTTTCACGGGGAAGCGCCAGACGCTGGCGAGGGTTCCGATCTGGGTCATGATCATCCGACTTTCGCATGCAGCCCGCCATCGACTGGCAGGCAGACGCCATTCACATAGGCGGCCTCGTCCGAGGCCAGGAAGAGCGCGGCGTGGGCGACGTCCCAGGCCGTGCCCATCTTGCCGGTGGGCGAGAGGGCGTCCCGCGCGGCCACCATCTCCGCCGTGGATTTGTATTGCCCGGCGATTTGTTGATGAATCAAGGGCGTGTCGACCAAGCCGGGCATCACCGCGTTGACCCGAATTCCTTGAGCCGCATGCTGCAGCGCCAGCCCGACCGTGAACTGGTTCACCGCGCCCTTGGCGGCGTAATAGGCGATGTAGGGATATCCCGTGTAGCGGAAGCCGGCGAGCGAGGAGACGTTGACGATCGCGCCCTTGCCCTGCGCCAGCATGATCGGCAGCACATGCTTGCAGGCGAGGAACAGGCCGGTGACGTTCACGTCCATCGCGCGCCGCCAGGCTTCCTCCGACAGCTCCACGGGACCGCCCATGGTCGCCAATCCGACATTGTTGTGGAGCACGTCGATTCGGCCCCATTCGACCATCGTGGCGGCGACCGTGGCGGTCACCTCCGCGTCGCGGGTGACGTCGGCGGACAGCGCGATCGCCGCGCCGCCCTCGGCCCGGATGATCGCCGCGGTCTCCTCCGCGGCGGTGGGATCTCGGTCGACGCAGGCGACCTTGCCGCCCTCGCGCGCGAAAAGCGCGGCCGCGGCCTTGCCGTTGCCCCAACCCGGTCCGGCCGATCCGGCGCCCATCACCAGACAGATTTTTCCCGCAAGACGCCCGGCCATCTCGTTTCCCTCATTCAGCGCGGTTACGAATGTCTCATTGAACCGCTTCCCCACTCTGGCATGGTTACCTGATGACTGATTTGACCGACAGCCCGCAAGACGCTCCCTGGCCCGATCTTCTGTGCATGGGCGAGGCCATGGTTGAGTTCAACCAGAGCCGCGACGACGGGCGCTATCTGCAGGGGTTCGGCGGGGACACGTCGAACTGCGCGATCGCGGCGGCGCGGCTGGGGGCGAAATCCGGCTATCTGTCGGCCGTGGGTTCGGACCCGTTCGGCGATTGGCTCATGGCTCTTTGGCGCGAAGAGGGGGTGGACGCGCGCACGGTCGCCCGTTCGACCGCCGCGCCGACTGGCGTCTATTTCGTGACCCACGGGCCGGCCGGCCACGCCTTCACCTATTTCCGCGCGGGCTCGGCCGCCAGCCAGATGAGGACCGAAGCGCTGCCGACCGCCGCGCTCGACGCCTGCCGGTATCTGCATGTCTCAGGCATCAGCCAGGCGATCTCGGAGAGCGCCTGCGACGCCGCCTTCGCCGCGATGGCGCGGGTGCGCGCCGCCGGCGGCAGGATCTCCTACGACACGAATCTGCGCCTTAAGCTCTGGTCGCTGCCGCGGGCGCGGGCGGTGATCCATGGCGCGATCGCGCAGGCCGACGTCGCGCTGCCCAGCCTGGAGGACGCGGTGCTGCTGACAGGGTTGGAGCGGCCGGACGCGATCGCCGATTTCTACCTCCGCCTGGGCTGCCCCTTGGTGGTGCTGAAATGCGGCGAGAACGGACCTCTGGTCGCCACGCCCGATCGGCGCGAGGCGATCCCCGGCCACAAGGTGGCGACGGTGGACGCGACCGGGGCGGGCGACGTGTTCGGCGGCGCTTTCCTGGCGCGTCGATTGGCGGGCGACGATCCCTTCGAGGCTGCGGTCTTCGCCAACGCCACGGCGGCGCTGTCCACCACCGGCTATGGCGCGGTCGCGCCGATTCCCAGCCAAGCGCAGGTGCGCGCCTTCCTGGCGAGCCGATGACCGCGGAGCGACTGCGGGCATGGCTGTTGATCGCGCCGCTGCTGGCCCTGGTGATGGCGGGGCTCGTTCTGCCGTTGGGCGGGTTGTTGTGGCGCGCGATCGAGAATGAGGAGACCCCGAAAACCCTGACCCGGACGGCCGAGGCCTTGCGCGGCTGGGACGGCGCGGACCTGCCGGAGGCCGCCGCCTTCGCCGCCCTGTTCGCGGATCTGAAAGCGGCCTCGGCGGAGAGCCGTCTGGGCGGGGTCGCGCGCCGGATGAACTATGAGCGCGCCGGCATGCGCCAGCTGCTGCTGGCCACCGCGCGTCTCAACCCGGCGCCGGGAGAGGATCTGCGCGCCGCCATGATCGCGGCGCGCCCGGAGTGGGGCGAGGTCGCGGTCTGGCGCTTCGTCGCCCGGCAGTTGCGGCCCTTCACGCCCCTGTTCCTGCTGAACGCTGTCGACCTGACCTTGAACGGCGAGGGCGAGATCGCGCCCGCCCCGGCGGAGGAGGCGTTGTTCCGCGCGGTGTTCGCGCGCACCGCCTGGATCGCGGCGATCGTCACATTGGTCAGCCTGATCGCTGCCTATCCCGTCGCCTATCTGCTGGCGACGGCGGGGCCGCGCGCCGGCGCGATCGCGATGGCCTGCGTGCTGATTCCGTTCTGGACCGCGCTGTTGGTGCGCACCACGGCCTGGTTCGTGTTGTTGCAGAACGAAGGGCCGCTGAACGCCAGTTTGATCTGGCTGGGCGTGGTCGACCAACCCGTGCAGATGATCTTCACCCGCTTCGCGGTCGTCGTCGCGATGGTGCACGTGACGTTGCCCTTCGTGATCCTGCCGATCTACGCGGTGATGAAGCGGATCGATCCGCGCTATCTGCGCGCGGCCAGCAGCCTGGGCGCGCCGCCTTGGACTCAGTTTCGCCGGGTCTACTTCCCCCTGACCTTGCCGGGCGTCAGCGCGGCGGCCGTGACCAGCTTCGTGACCTGCCTGGGCTTCTACATCACGCCGGCCCTGGTGGGCGGCGACCGCGACCAGCTGATCGGCTATTTCATCGCCTTCTTCACCAACCGGACGATCAATTTCCCGATGGCGGCGGCGCTGGCGTTGCTGCTGCTCGTCGGGATGGCGGCGCTGCTGGGGCTGGCGCGCCTGGCGCGGCCGGCGCTGGCGCGGGCGTTGCGGGCATGATCAAGCGGCTGACACATGTCGCGGCCTGGACCGTCTGCGGCTTTCTTGTGCTGCCGCTGCTGGTGATTGCGCCGCTCTCCTTCACCAGCGGGGATCTGCTTGTGCTGCCGACCCCGGGTTGGTCCTTGCGCTGGTATGCGGATTTCTTCCAATCCAGCCGGTGGCTTGAAGCCACGCGCAACAGCTTCCTGGTCGGCATCGCCACCAGCGCCATCGCGACGCCGCTGGGCGCCATGGCGGCGGTCGGGATCGATCGGCTGGGAGGCCGGAGCCGGCGTCTGCTGACCGGCCTGCTGAGCCTGCCGTTGCTGGCGCCGGTGGTGATCGCGGCGCTGGCGATCTATTTGGCCTTTGCGGCGGTTGGCCTCACCAGCAGCTTCGCGGGGCTGGTGTTGGCGCACAGCCTGCTGGCCGCGCCCTTCGTGCTGTTGAGCGTGGCGGCGACCCTGGAGGGGCTGGATCCGTCGCTGATGCGCGCCGCCGCCAGCCTGGGCGCGTCGCCCTGGGTCGCCTGGCGCCGGGTGTTGATCCCTGTGCTGTGGCCGGGCATCGCCTCGGGCGCGCTTCTGGCCTTCGCGACCTCCTTCGACGAGCTGGTCGTGGCGCTGTTCGTGGCCGGGCCGGGCCAGATCACCCTGCCGCGCCAGATGTATGGCGGCTTGCGCGAATTTCTGAGCCCCACCTTGTGCGCGGCGGCGGTGCTCTCGTCGCTGCTGTCGGTGGGGATGCTCGGGATCGCGACATTGCTGCGCCGACGCACGGCGGAGGGCGTGACGTGACCCCGCCGCTCGCGCGGTTCGAGCAGGTCTCGAAAACCTACGATCACGGTCGGCACTGGGCGGTGCGCGACCTGACCCTGGATCTGGCGCCGGGCGAGTTCCTGTCGCTGCTGGGCGCTTCGGGGTCGGGCAAGACGACCAGCCTGATGATGCTGGCGGGCTTCGAGCCGGCGACCAGCGGCAAGCTGTGGCTGAATGGGGTGGATCTGGGCAAGCTGCCGGCCTGGCGGCGCGACATCGGCATGGTGTTCCAGTCCTACGCCCTGTTCCCGCATATGACCGTGGCGGAGAATGTGGCCTTTCCCCTGGACGTGCGCAAACGCCCGAAGGCCGAGATCGCCGAGCGGGTGGCGCGCGCGCTGGATCTGGTCAGGCTGGTCGGCATGTCCGACCGGCTGCCCCGGCAGCTTTCCGGCGGGCAGCAGCAGCGCGTGGCGCTGGCCCGCGCCCTGGTCTTCGAGCCGCGTCTGGTTCTGCTGGACGAGCCGCTGGGCGCGCTGGCTCGCGTGTTGAGGGCGGAGATGCAGGCGGAGATTCGCCGACTGCAT
>JBMLRS010000044.1:0-3332 GCA_049240905.1 Elsteraceae bacterium | reverse complement strand
CCAGAGCGCTAAGGGTCGCGACTTCCTCTTCGGGAGCTTCGAACACGAGCTCATCGTGAATCTGCAACAGCATTTTGGCTTGCATGGTCGACGCTTGTAGGCGGTTCCAAATGCTGATCATGGCCAGTTTGATCATGTCGGCTGCGGAGCCGCCGGCGGCTTGCGCGTAGGCTGGAGTGATGAACATCTGTGTTTCCTGTTCCTGACGAAGGTCGCGGACTATAGCGAGCGACGCATGAGATGCAATGAAGGGTCGTTATCCTGCAGATGCGCGGTTATCCGACCGCTGCGGAAGCAATAAGAGGCGATGATGAATTTACAAGAGAAGTTGATCGAGATTTACGCCGATCGCGCCGAGCGGCGCTATGGGTTGAGCGCGGTGAATCAGTTGCAGCACGCTCTGCAGGCCGCGCATTTGGCGCAGAAGGCCGGACATCCCGATTCCTTGGTCGCCGCCGCCTTGCTGCATGACATCGGCCACATGGTTCATGATCTGGGCGAAAATCCGGCCGAACGCGGAGTGGACGACGCTCATGAAGCCCTCGGGGCCGATTGGCTGGCCCAGCATTTCCCGCCTGAGGTGACCGAGCCGGTGCGCCTTCATGTCGCGGCCAAGCGCTATCTCTGCACGACCGAGTCCGACTATTTCTCGAAGCTGTCTGAAGATTCGGTGCGCTCTCTGGCGCTGCAGGGCGGCGAGATGAGCGCGGACGAGATTTCCGCCTTTGAAGCCAATCCCGGCGCCCTGCACGCCGTTATTCTCCGCCGGTTGGACGAGGAGGCGAAGGATCCCGACGCCGTCACGCCCAGCTTTTCCGATTTCCTCCCTCTTTTGATGAAGACCGCGCGCCAGTGACCCTTGATCCCAACCCCGCATTGCTCTCCGAACTGAAACGCATCGCCGACGCCCTGGAGCGTCTGGCCCCAGCCGCAGTCTCCGCGCCGGACCTCTCCCTCGCCGACGCTTTCGTCTGGCAGGCCGAAGGCCGCCGGCTGACGCCGGTGCCCCACGTTTCGCGCGTCGACTTGACGCTGCTGGCCGGCATCGAACGGCAGCGCGACATTCTGCTTGGCAACACCCAGCGTTTCGCGCGCGGCTTGCCGGCCAACAACGCCCTGCTTTGGGGGGCGCGCGGCATGGGGAAAAGCAGCTTGGTGAAGGCGGTTCAGGCGGCGATCAACGCGGAGCAACCGCAAGACAAGCTGGTGCTGATCGAAATTCATCGCGAGGACATCGGATCCTTGCCGGAACTGCTGCGCTATCTGCGCGCCAGCCCGCGCAAGGTGCTGCTGTTCTGCGACGATCTCTCTTTCGACGGGGAGGACGCCAGCTACAAATCGCTGAAGGCGATCCTCGACGGCGGCATTGAGGGCCGCCCGCCCAACGTTCTGTTCTACGCGACCTCCAACCGCCGCCATCTCTTGAGCCGCGACATGATCGAGAACGAGCGGTCGACTGCGATCAATCCCGGCGAGGCGGTTGAGGAGAAGGTCTCGCTGTCGGATCGCTTCGGCCTCTGGCTGGGCTTCCACGCCTGCGACAACGCCACCTACCAGGCGATGATCGTGGGGTACGCCGAGGCTTACGGCCTGGACCTGCCGCGCGAGGATCTGATCGCTCAGGCCCAGGAATGGTCGATAACCCGCGGCAGCCGCTCCGGCCGCGTCGCCTGGCAGTTCGTGCAGGATCTGGCCGGCAATCTGGGCAAGACCATCAATTAAGGCGAACTGGCGAGGGGACGCCGATGGTCCCCTCGCCAAAAACCGCGCTCAGGTGATATGCGCGCCGCGCGTTTCGACATAGACCGCGTACAGCGACTGGCTGGCGGTCATGAACAGCCGGTTGCGCTTGGTCCCGCCGAAACAGACGTTGGAGCAGATCTCCGGCAGACGGATATGACCGATTCGCACGCCATCCGGCGAAAAGACGTGAACCCCGTCATAGCCGTCGCCCACCCAACCAGCCGACGACCAGACATTGCCGTCCTCGTCGCAGCGGATGCCGTCGGCGAAGCCGGTCTTGCCGTTCCATTCCATGCTCACGAAGCTTTTCGGGTTCTTCAGCGTCGCGCCGTCGACGTCATAGACCCAGATCTGGCTCTTGGCGTCGGGATAGTGAGAGACCCCGGTGTCGGCGACATAGAGCTTCCGGTAGTCGGGACTGAAGCAGAGGCCGTTGGGTTTGAAAGGCTGGTCGGCGACCTTGGTGATCGCGCCGGATTGCCCGTCGATCCGGTAGACCGCTTCTTTCTGGATCGGGCTGACGTTGGTCGCGCTGGCGGCCAGACGATTGCCCTCATACTCCATCAGCGAGCCGTAGCCGGGATCGGTGAACCAGATCGAGCCGTCGTTGGGATGAACCACGGCGTCGTTCGGCGCGTTGAGCTCCTTGCCGTCGAACTTGTCGGCCAGCACCGTGACTTTGCCGGTATGTTCGTAGCGTACGACCGTTCGGTGGCCGTGCAGGCAAGACAGCAAACGCCCCTGATAGTCGAACGTGTTGCCGTTTGAGTTGCCGGTGGGCGAGCGGAAGCGTGGCGAGACATGCCCGCTCTCCTCCAGCCAACGCAGATGCCGGTCGTTCGGGATGTCGCTCCAGAGCAGATAGCGCCCGACGGCGCTCCAGGCCGGCCCCTCCGCCCACATCGCGCCGGTATGCAGGCGCTGGATCGCGGTGTTGCCGAGCTTGTATTTGTTGAACCGCTTGTCGAGCGTGACGATGTCCGGATCCGGGTAGCGAACCGGCTCCGAGCCGGGACCATAGTTCCGCGCGCGCGCGTCGCCGGTCAAAGCGCTCGCCGCAGCGACGCCCGCCGCGGCCGCCAGAAAGCCGCGCCGTCCAAGTCCTGGCTTTTCCGTATCCTCAGGTGAAGAAGTCGCGCCAAGGGCCCCATCATGTTGATTTTTCATCGCATTCCTCCGAGTGAAACCTGTTGTTCGGTCTCTTGCCCGCCGGATTAGTCGCGATTGCGTCCGGAAGGTGGCGCAGCCTGCGCCCCTGTGCACGGAATGACAAGGAGGTGGCGCGGGTCCGGCCTATTGCGCGCCGGGCGCTCCCATGAGCGGCTGGGGATCGATCGCCTGCGCGCCCTGCCTGATCTCGAAATGCAGTTGGGGTTCCGATACCCCGCCAGTGTCGCCTACTCGGGCGATGACCTGGCCGCGGCGCACGATGTCGCCCTTCTTCACCAACAAGGTCTCGGCATGGGCGTAGGCGGTGACGAACCCGTCCGCGTGCCGGATCAACAAAAGATTGCCAAGCGCCTTGATGCCGTCCCCGTCATAGGCGACCTCGCCGTTCTCGGCGGCGCGGATGGGGGTGCCGCGCGGCG
>JBMLRS010000043.1:0-3812 GCA_049240905.1 Elsteraceae bacterium | reverse complement strand
CCGTATTCAGCCGCGCCAGCGTGTCCGCGGTGTCGTAGGGCGGCAGCATGGCCCCGCGGGCGGCGAAGCTCGCGCCTTTCTCCAGATGCAGATCGGCCACCGCCAGCACGCGCGCCTCTGGCCACCAGAGCGCGCCGCTGGCGGCCGCGACCAGTTCGACGCCGGCCAGCGTAAAGGGCAGAAACTCCGGGCTCATCGCATCGCGTCCGCGATCAGATCCTCGGCCGCCTCATCCATCAGATCATCCAGCGCGCCGCCGTTCACGCTTTCGCGGCCGATCTCCAACAGCACGGGCACGGCGAGCGGGGACACGCGGTCCAGCGCGCGATGCGCGATCCTCCCCTGCACGCGCGCCAGCATCTGCGCCAGACGGCCGACGTCGGTCAGGCCGGTCGCTGCGTCGGCGCGAGTGGCGCGCAGCAGGATATGATCAGGTTCGTGGCGGCGCAGCACGTCGTAAAGCAGATCGCTGTTGAAGATGACTTGGCGCCCGGTCTTCTCCTGACCCGGCAGGCGCCGCTCGATCAGGCCGGCGATGACCGCCACGTTGCGGAAGCAGCGCTTCAGCATCGAGGACTCATCCATCCAGGCCTCCAGATCATCGCCCAGCATATCCTGGTCGAACAGCGCGTCGATGTCGCGGGGTGGGCGCAGGCTCCAGGTCGCCAGCACGTAATCGGTGGCGACGAAGCCGAGCGGGCCGGCGCCTTGCCGCTCAAGCCGCTTGGTCAGCAGCATGCCCAAGGTCTGATGCGCGTTCCGGCCTTCGAAGCAATAGGCGACCATGAATTCCTTGCCGCCCCTTGGAAAGGTCTCGACCAACAGGCCTTTCTGCGTGGGCAGGGCCGAGCGCCAGTTCTGCAGATTGAGCCATTCGCGCACGGCCTCAGGGAACTCAGGCCAACGCGACGGGTCCGCCAGCAGGCCGCGCACGCGGTCCGCCAGATGGGTGGTCAGCGGCAATCGTCCGCCGGCGTAGGCCGGCACCTTCGGCTCCTCGCCGGAGGAGCGGCTGACGATCACCGTGGTGCGGTCGAGCTTGTCGAAGCGCAGCAACTGCCCCGCGAACATGAAGGTGTCGCCGGGGGAGAGGCCTTGGATGAAATACTCCTCCACCTCGCCCAGATTGCCGCCGCCCTTCAGCCGCACTTTCAGGGTCACCGCCTCCACGATCGTGCCGACGTTCATCCGGTAGCGCCGCAGCACGTCCGGATCCTCGACGCCGACGCGGCCTTCCTCATCGATCGTCAAGCGGCGGAACCGCTCATAGGCCCCGAGCGCGTAGCCGCCGGTGGCGACGAAGTTCAGCACGTCGTCGAAATCGGCGCGGGACAGATCGGCGTAGGGCGCGGCCCCGCTCACTTCCGCGTAGAGCTGATCGGGATCGATTGGTCCGGCGCAGCAGATCCCAAGGATATGCTGCGCCAATACGTCCAACCCGCCGGGGCGCGGGGGATCGCCGTCCAGGCTGCCGGCCTTCACCGCGTCCAGCGCCGCCCGGCATTCCAGCATCTCGAAGCGGTTGGCAGGCACCAACACCGCGCGGCTCGGCGAATCCAGCCGATGGTTGGCGCGGCCGATGCGCTGCAGGAGGCGGCTTGAGCCCTTCGGCGCGCCGATCTGGATCACCAGATCGACCGCGGCCCAATCGATGCCGAGATCCAGCGAAGAGGTCGCGACCACCGCGCGCAGCTTGCCGGCGGCCATCGCCGCCTCGACCTTGCGCCGCTGCTCCACCGCCAGGCTGCCGTGATGCAGCGCAATCGCCAGATTCTCGTCATTCACCTTCCAGAGGGCCTGGAAGATCAGCTCCGATTGCGCCCGGGTGTTGACGAACACCAAGGTCGTGCGATGCTTTAAGATCTGCTCATAAACTTCTGATGCAGAATGCATCGCCATATGGCCGGACCAGGGCAGACGTTCCTTGGTGTCGAGGATGGCGACGTCTGGCTCGGCGCCGGCGCGGCCCATGACCACGCGGACGGAGCCATCCGCCCGGCCTGTGGTCGAGAGATAGGCTTGCAGCGCTTCGGGATAGGCGACGGTGGCGGAAAGGCCAGTGCGGCGCAGGCCGGGCGCGAGCGCAGAGAGACGCGAGAGGCCCAGCGCCAGCAGATCGCCGCGCTTGGAGCCGGTGAGCGCGTGCAGCTCGTCGATCACCACCGCGCGCAGGCCGCTGAACAAGCTGGGCGCGTCGGAGAGCGACAGCAGCAGCGCCAGGGATTCCGGCGTGGTCAGCAGCATCTGCGGCGGCTTGGTCCGCTGGCGCTGCCGCTTGGCGGCGGGGGTGTCGCCGGTCCGCGTCTCCACCCGGATCGGCAGGCCCATTTCCGCGATCGGGACCTCCAGATTGCGGTGGATGTCGACGGCGAGGGCCTTCAGCGGCGAAATGTAGAGCGTGTGCAGGCCCGTATGCGGCGTCTCGGTCAGATCGATCAGCGAGGGCAGGAAGCCCGCGAGCGTCTTCCCCCCGCCGGTCGGCGCGATCAGCAGCGTCGAGAGCCCGCCGCGCGCGGCCGACAGCATCTCCTGCTGGTGCGGATGGATCCGCCAACCGCGTCCCGCGAACCAGCGCTGAAAAATCTCGGGAAGATCAGAAGGCGCGTTCAATCGCGAAGTCGGCCGCGGCCAACAGGGCTTTGCGCGCGGGGCTGTCCGGGAAGGTGAGCAGGGACGCTTTCGCCTCTTGGCCGAACTGATGCGCGCGCTCGATCGTCTGCTTGATCGCGCCGTATTTCTCCAAGAGCCCCTGGGCGCGGGGCAGATCTTCCTCGGTCTGCTCCAGATCCTCCAGGCAGCGGCGCCAGAAGGCGCGCTCCTCCTCTCCGCCTTGGCCGTACGCCAGGATGACGGGCAGGGTCATCTTGCCTTCGCGAAAGTCATCGCCGACGGTCTTGCCCAGCGCGGCTTGTGAGGCGGAGTAATCCAGCGCGTCATCGACCAGCTGGAAGGCGGTGCCCAGATTCATGCCGAACAGCCGAAGATTCTCCTCCTCGACCGCCGGCCGGTCCGCGACCACGGCGCCGATTTGCGCTGCGGCGGCGAACAGCACCGCCGTCTTGCCTTTGATCACTTCCAGATAGGCCGCCTCGTCGGTGGTGATGTCGTTCGTGGTGATCAGCTGATGCACCTCGCCCTCCGCGATCACCGCGGAGGCGTTGCTAAGGATTCCCAGCACCTTCAGGGAGCCGTCCTGCACCATCAATTCGAAGGCGCGGCTGAACAGGAAATCGCCGACCAGCACGCTGGCCTTGTTGCCGAACAGCGCGTTTGCGCTGGCCAGGCCGCGGCGAAGCTGGCTTTCGTCGACCACGTCGTCATGCAGCAGAGTGGCGGTGTGGATGAACTCGACGCAGGCGGCGAGGCTCTGATGCCGCTCGCCCTGGTAGCCGCACAGATGCGCCGCGCCCAAGGTGAGCATCGGGCGCAGACGCTTGCCGCCGGCGGCCACGATATAACCGGCCAATTGGGGAATCAGCGCGACCGGGCTGTCCATCCGGGCGACGATAAGCCGGTTCACGGCCTCCATATCGTCCGCGACCAGCGCGCCCAGCGGGTCCAGCGACGCCTTTTCAATCTTTTCTAACGCAGCCTGCACGCGCGGCCTTGCCCCCTTGACCTTGCTTCATTCCGGCAGTGAGCATAGGGGGAGGGGGAGACGGGTCAAGTGCGCGAACTGCTGCGATGTAACGATCCGGTCCGGCTCTCTTGGCTGCGCGCCCTCCTGGCCGACGCCGGGATCGAGTCCGTGGTGTTCGATCAGCATGTCAGCGTGGTTGAAGGAAGCATCGGAGCGATTCCGCGCCGGCTCA
>JBMLRS010000042.1:0-2729 GCA_049240905.1 Elsteraceae bacterium | reverse complement strand
GACTTGATCGACGGATTCATTCGGTTGATGGGGACGGGCGACGACGTGACCGGGCCGATCAATCTCGGCAACCCGGTCGAGATCTCCGTGCGCACCCTGGCGGAACGCGTGATCGCCCTGACCGGCTCCTCCTCGAAGATCATCTTCAAGCCGCTGCCGGTGGACGACCCCAAGCAGCGCTGCCCGGACATCACCCTGGCTCAGAAAACGCTGGGCTGGCGGCCGACGGTGGACCTCGACGACGGCCTCAGCCGGACGATCGATTATTTCCGCAAACTGATGGCGTGAAGGCTTCCGCGTGATCCAACTGGATCGGGCGACCGAGGCGAATATCCCCTTCATCATGGCGACCGAGCGGCTGCCCGGCTATGAGGCGCTGGTCGGCCGCTGGGATGAAGCGAAGCATCGCGCGGCGATGGCGGACGGCCGTCACGCCTATTTCGTCGGCTGGCGCGCCGGCGCTCCGGTCGGTTTCCTGATCATCCGGGACTGGAATTCCCCGGAGCAGGTTTCGCTTCTAAAGCGCATCGCCGTGGCGGAGCCGGGGCAAGGAGACGGCAAGGAGCTTCTGCGCGCGGCGCTGGACGCCGTGTTCGAGCAGACGAATATCCACCGCCTCTGGATTGGCGTGTTCCCGGAAAACCAGCGTGCCCGCCGCGCCTATGAGGCCGTGGGGTTCGTGGCTGAAGGCGTCGCAAGAGGCAGCGCCTTTTTCGGCGGAACGCATCGCGATGAATTGACCTTGGCGATCCTCCGGCCGGAATGGGCGGGGCGCAAATAAAGCAAACCATAGGCGTAGTTCACCGCGTGACGTCAGACCCTACGCAGGTGATCCGTTCTTTCAAATGGCGTCGCCGCTTAGGCGGCGGCGATCGAGCGCGACGTCCGGCCGAGAAGCGGTGACGATCTGACCCGGACCCCTGGCCGCCGCATCCCGGATTGCACTTTCGCCAGCGAGGGATAAGCTTCCCCCAATTTCAAGAAATATAACGGAGGAAGCCATGGCCATCTCGAGACGTCAGTTCACCAAGACAGCCGCGCTTGGGGCGGCGGCGGTTTGCATGCCCAGCATCGTCAAAGCGCAGCAGACCACGCTGAAGGTGGTCTGGATGGGCTGGCCGGACAATCAGGTGCTGCCGCTGATGGCGGAGTTCGAGAAGCGCAACCCGTCGATCAAGCTGGCGGTGGAGCGCATGCCGTTCCAGCAGATCTTCCAGGCCCTTGAGATTCGCTTGAACGCCCGCAACGGCGATCCCGACATTTTCATCGTCGACAGCCCGCTGACCGCTTCCTACGCCGCGCGCGGCCATCTGATGGAGCTGGATTCGATCATCGACAAGAAGCGCTTCGCCCCGTCGGGCATCGCGGCGGCCAGCTTCAACGGGAAGGTCTATTCGGCGCCGTTCGGCTCCTCGATGCAGGTGATGTTCTACAACAAGGAGATGTTCCGTCAGGCGGGCGTCACGCCGCCGTCGGCCGATCCGGCCGCGCGCTGGACCTGGGAGCAGGTGGTGGAGGCCGGCAAGAAGATGGCGAAGCCGGCGGAGAACATCTGGGGCTTCACCTTCGAGCAGCAGGAGCGGCCCTATCAGTTGCTGCCCTTGGGGCAGTCTTTGGGCGGGGTTCCCTTGTCGCCGGACGGCTTCAAGGCGACCGGCTTCATCGATGGTCCCGCCTTCGTCGAAGGCTTCACCTTCATGCAGAAGATGTACACGGAGAGCAAAATCTCCCCTCCGGGCCAGTTCGACACGGCGCTGACGCCGGAGCTGTTCGGCGCCGGCAAATGCGCGATGATGGTGGCCGGCACCTTCGTGTTCGACACGCTGAAGAACAAGTTCCCGAACCTGGATTTCGGCGTGGCCCCGCACCCCTATTTCGCCAAGGGCAAGCCGGTCACGCCGACCGGGGCTTGGCATTTCGGGGTCAACGCCCGCACCCAGCAGAAGGCGGCGGCCACGCAGTTCGTGGCCGACATGCTGTCCGACGACATGAACGTGCTTTGGTACAAGCTGCGGCCCTATGTGCCGACCTTGAACGCCGTGTGGGAGAGGGAGGCGGCCTCCTTCAACAGCGACCTGTGGAAGATCGCGAAGTACGACGTGCAGAACACCGCGATCCCGCGTCCGGCCACGCCGGGCTTCCGGGAATATGAGGACATCGTGCGGGTGGCCCTGCGCGACATCCAGTCCGGCGCCGACGCCAAGCAGATCCTCAGCGCCGCCGCGCAGAAGATCGATCGCGAAATCGCCAAGTACAAGGGCTGACGCCAGCCGCTTTGGGAGCAGCCCTCGCCTGACGGCGGGGGCTGTCTGAAAACAGATCCATGTTCCGTCACCGTTGGGCTCCCTATCTGTTCCTGGCCCCCGCTTTCCTGGGGCTTTTCGTATTCCGGTTCATCCCGATCGGGCTGTCGGGCGTCGGCAGCCTGTTCTCGGAGAACCTGCGCGGCGACATGATCTTCGTCGGCGCCAAGAACTACGTCGAACTGTTTGAGGATCCGTCCTTCTGGAACACGCTGAAGGTCACGCTGATCTTCAATCTGATCATCAATCCCTTCCAGATCTGCTGCGCGATGGGGCTGGCGCTGCTGGTGCGCCGGCCGACCAGGTTCATGGACGTGTTCCGGCTGAGCTTCATCATGCCGATGACCGTGTCGATCGCCCTGACCTCGATCATCTGGAGCATCATGCTGGACCCGACCTTGGGACCGGTGAACAGCCTGCTGCGCT
>JBMLRS010000041.1:0-3019 GCA_049240905.1 Elsteraceae bacterium | reverse complement strand
GATGGCGCAGCACAGGATG
Organism: Elsteraceae bacterium; assembly: GCA_049240905.1. Classification (GTDB taxonomy): domain Bacteria; phylum Pseudomonadota; class Alphaproteobacteria; order Elsterales; family Elsteraceae; genus JBMLRS01. Next base: position 3,000 of record JBMLRS010000041.1, on the reverse strand, counting down.
GGCCAGGGCCAGAACGTCGTCGATCGAGGGCGCGAGCCGGCCGTCCATCAGCGCGCGGGCGCGCACCGCCAGCATCAGCGCCTGCCCCGCGCGCGGGCCGGGGCCCCAGGCGACATGGCGGCGCACTTCCTCAAGATCGGTCTCCTCCGGCCGGCCGGCGCGCACGATCGACAGGATGGCGTCGATCACGCCGCCGCTGATCGGGATGCGGCGAACGAGGCGCTGGGCCTCCTGCAGGCTGTCGCCGTTCATCACCGCGACGGCCTTGCCCTCCGTCGCCCCGGTCGTGGCGATCAGCATGCGGCGCTCGTCCTCCAGGGTCGGGTAGGTCACGTCGATCTGCAGCAGGAAGCGGTCCAACTGCGCTTCGGGCAGCGGATAGGTGCCTTCCTGCTCCAGCGGGTTCTGGGTCGCCAGCACATGGAAGGGGGCCGGCAGCGGATGATATTGCCCGGCGACGGAGACCCGCCGCTCCTGCATCGCCTGCAGCAAGGCGGACTGCGTGCGCGGGCTGGCGCGGTTGATTTCGTCGGCCATCAGCAGTTGGGCGAAGACCGGGCCCTTGATGAAGCGGAAGCTGCGGCGTCCCGAGTCCCCTTCCTCCAGCACTTCCGAACCCAGAATGTCGGCGGGCATCAGGTCGGGCGTGAACTGCACCCGGCGCTCCTCCAGCCCCAGCACCAGACCCAGGGTTTCCACCAGCCGGGTCTTGGCGAGGCCGGGAACGCCGACGAGCAAGCCATGGCCGCCGGCCAGGATCGTGATCAGGGATTGTTCGACCACATCCTCTTGACCGAAGATCACTCGGCCGACGGACTCTCTGGCCCGCTTCAGGGTCGCCCCCAAGGCTTCGATATCCGCGACCAAACGGTCGGTCAGGTCGTTCGGGACGATCGGTTCGGGGCTGGTCAAGGGGCGTCTCCTTCAAGCGGCGCGCGGCGACATGGAGCAATAGTGGGTGAAGACGTCGTGAAGGACAATGAAAGCAACAGCGGCGCCAACCCGAACCCCGGATCGTCGCCGTCGATCAGGTCGGCGATGGGGTTGGCCCCGGCCGGCTTCTGCGGCGCGTTCGACATCCGCATCGCCAAGGACGGGGTCTGGCACCATGAGGGCCGCCCGATCCGCCGAATGGAGCTGGTGAAGCTGTTCTCCCGCGTCCTGCGGCGCGACGAGGACGGAACCTTCAGGCTTGTCACGCCTTACGAAAACGGCGTCATTCAGGTTGAAGACGCGCCATTTGTCGCAGTCGAGCTGAGCGCCCAGGACGGTCGCCTGTCGCTGCGCACCAACATTGACGAGTGGGTGACGGTCGATGCGGTCCATCCGCTGCGGGTCGAGGTGGATCCTGTAAGCCAAACGCCGCGCCCCTATGTGTTGGTCCGCGATCGGCTGGAGGCATTGATCCAACGGTCCGTGTTCTATCATCTGGTCGAACATGGCGAATCCGTGACGGTGAACGGACAAGAAAGGTTTGGGGTATGGAGCTGCGGAGAGTTTTTCCCGCTGGACTGACCGCGGACGCCCTGCGCGACCGGCTGGCGGGCCAGACCGGCGGAAAGGTCCGCGGCTACGGCGTGCGCGGCGACAATGACCTATCGCCGCAGACCGTGCAGGTGGTGGGGCCCTACAAGCCGGCCGCCGTGCTGGTGCCGATCGTGATGCGGCCGGAGCCGACCCTGCTGCTGACCCAGCGCACCGATCATCTGCCGCATCATCCAGGCCAGATCAGCTTCCCCGGAGGACGGATCGAGCCGGAGGATCCGCATCCCGAAGCCGCCGCCCTGCGCGAGGCCTGGGAGGAGATCGGGCTGGATCCGGCCGCGGTGGAACTGCTGGGCCGGCTGGACGCCTATCGCACGATCACCGCTTATGAAGTGACGCCGGTGGTGGCGCTGGTCCATCCGCCTTTCGATCTGGCGCTGGACGCCCATGAAGTGGCCGACGCCTTCGAAGTGCCGCTCACCTTTCTTTTGGATCGACGCAATCACGAACGGCGTGGACGCGAAACCCCGACCGGCCGGCGGGACTATTGGGCGATGCCCTGGGGCGAGCGCTTCATCTGGGGCGCCACGGCCGGCATGCTGGTCAATCTGACCGACGTGCTGGTCGGCCCCAGCGCCCCATGAAAGAAGTTCCAGCGACCTGGCGTTGGGAGGGTTTAAGGCGCGTCGTCGCGACGCTCTCGGCGACCGGGCAACCGGCCCGCCTGGTCGGCGGCTGCGTGCGCGACGCGCTGTTGGGGGTGGACGCCAAGGATCTGGACCTCGCCACGCCGCTGCATCCCGAGGAAGCGACGCGGCGACTGCGCGAGGCCGGAATCAAAGTGGTCCCCACAGGGATCGCGCATGGCACGGTGACGGCGGTGGTCGAAGGTCGGCCGATCGAGATCACTACGCTGAGGCGCGATCTGGAGACCGACGGCCGCCACGCCGTGGTGGATTTCACCGACGACTGGACCGCCGACGCCGAGCGGCGCGACCTGACCATCAACGCCCTGTTCGCCGATCTCGATGGGACAGTTTATGACCCGGTCGGCGGGCTGCCGGACCTGCGCGCAGGCCGGGTGCGCTTCGTCGGCGATCCGGAAAAGCGGATCGCGGAGGATTATCTGCGCATCCCCCGCTTCTTCCGTTTCCACGCGCGCTTCGCCCGCCTGCCGCCCGATCCGGACACAGTGGCGGCGATCGCCTGCGGCATGGCCGGGATCGATCAATTGGCCGGCGAGCGGGTGAAGGCGGAAATGTTCGCGCTGCTGGCGCTGGAGCAGCCGATGGCCGGGGTGACCCTGGCCGAGACGGTGGGCTATTGGCCGCGGATCTGGGGCGCGCCGGGAGAGCTCAGCGCGCTCGCCCTAGTGATGAGGCGCGAGGCGGGAAACGGTTTGACGGGCGACCCGCTGCGGCGGCTGGCGGCCCTGGCGGGAAAAGCTGCGACGCCCGCCTTGGCCGAACGGCTGCGGATGTCCAAGGCGGAGGCGAAAAGATTGCTGGCGATCCC
>JBMLRS010000040.1:0-3960 GCA_049240905.1 Elsteraceae bacterium | reverse complement strand
TTTCTCACGCTCTGACATCGCCAAGAATTACAGTATATCCGCGTCCTTCACGATCCGGCGGCCCCGCCTGAAAAACTTCCCCTTCGCCATTGTCTCCAGCGATTGAGATCGCCACTCTGTTCCAGACACGCAATGGGGTGATCATGACCGCTTCCTTGATCCGCGACGGCTTCACCGGCGCCGTCGGCAACACGCCTTTGATTCGGCTGGAGGGGCCCTCCGCCGCCACGGGCTGCGACATCTACGGCAAGGCGGAGTTCCTGAATCCGGGCGGGTCGGTGAAGGATCGCGCGGCCCTGGCGATCGTTTTGGACGCGGAGAAATCGGGCCGGCTGAAGCCGGGCGGGGTGATCGTCGAGGGCACGGCGGGCAACACCGGCATCGGCTTGGCCCTGGTCGGCAACGCGCGCGGCTATCGCAGCGTGATCGTGATGCCGGAGACGCAGAGCCAGGAGAAGAAGGATTATCTGCGGTTGATCGGCGCGGATCTGCGTCTGGTGCCGGCTGTGCCTTACAAGGATCCGAACAATTACGTCCATTACTCGCGTCGCCTCGCCGAGGATCTCGCGAAGACGGAGCCGAACGGCGCGGTCTGGGCCAACCAGTTCGACAACACCGCCAACCGCGACGGCCATTACCAGACCACGGGCCCGGAGATCTGGGAGGAATTGGGCGGCAAGCTGGACGCCTTCACCTGCGCCGTGGGATCGGGCGGCACCTTGGGCGGCGTCAGCCTCGCGCTGAAGGAGCGTGATCCGAAGATCCAGATCGTGCTGGCCGACCCCATGGGCTCGGCCCTCTACTCCTGGGTGAAGACAGGTGAGTTGAAATCCGAGGGCAATTCCATCACCGAGGGCATCGGCCAAGGCCGCGTGCCGGGCAATCTGGCGGATATCGCGATCGACGACGCCGTCCAGGTCAGCGACGACGAGATGCTGCATGTCGTGTTCGATCTGTTGAAGTCGGACGGCCTTTGCGTTGGCGGCTCGGCGGGGCTAAACGTCGCGGCGGCCATGAAAATCGCCCGCAAAATGGGTCCGGGCCATCGCATCGCCACGATTTTGTGCGATGGTGGCGAGCGATATCGTTCGAAGATCTTCAACCCGGCCTTCCTGGCCGAAAAGGGCCTGCCGTCGCCGCCATGGCTGAGCTGAAATCCGACGCCACGACCGACCCGCGCTGGCGCGCGCCTGACGGTTCCTTGATCTCCTGCACGGAGAAGATCAAGGTGCTGCGCGAGAATCTTGAGGAAATCCAAGCGCTCGCCCAGGAAGCGCTGGAGGACGCGGTGTTGATGGGCTGCGACGAGGCCCAGGTGCGCGCGATCTTCGCGGAGACGATGCGAACGCTCCACAATCCTTATCGGAAATAGCGATGGAGGTCATCGCAGGCGTCAATATCGCCATCTTGATGGCGGGCCTGTTGATCCTCATCGGCGTCGGCTCCAGCCTGGTCGCCTCGAGGTTGGGCGCCCCGCTTTTGATCGTGTTCATCGGCATCGGCATGCTGATCGGCGAGGATGGGCCGGGCGGCGTGATGTTCGACGATTTCCGGCTGACCTTCATGGTCGGCTCGGTTTCGCTCGCGATCATCCTGTTTGACGGCGGCCTGCGCACCCGCTTCGCCACCTTCCGCGGCGTGTTCTGGCCGGCGGTGGCCCTGTCGTCGGTCGGGGTGCTGATCACCGCCGGCGTCGCCGGGTTCGCCGCCTCCTGGTTCACTGGCAAGCCTTTGCTGGAAAGCCTGCTGCTGGGCGCGGTGATCTCCTCGACCGACGCGGCGGCGGTCTTCTTCCTGCTGGGCGCGGGCGGCATTGTCCTGACCCGGCGGGTCGCGGCCACCTTGCAGATCGAATCCGCCGTCAACGATCCGGTCGCCGTGTTCATAACGCTTCTGCTGGTGGAGCTGATCCAGGCTGGCGGGCATCCCACCTGGTCGATGGCCAAGACGCTGGTCTCTCAGGGCTTGTTCGGCGCCGCCTTCGGTTTGGCCGGCGGACTCGCGGCGTCGGTCGCGCTCAATCGGCTGACCATGAGCCAGGGGCTCCAGCCCTTGTTCGTCGCCGCGGCGGCGGTGACGATCTACGCGGTGACCGCACTGGTCGACGGCTCCGGCTTTCTGGCGGTCTACATCGCCGGGCTGGTGCTGGGAAACCGGCCGATGCGGGCCTATTCCAACGTGATCGGCTTCCACGACGCCGCCACTTGGCTGGTGCAGATCGTCATGTTCGTGTTGCTGGGCCTGCTGGTCACCCCGCATCGCCTGCTGACCCACGGCTGGGAGGCGGCCGGCGTGGCGTTGGTGCTGATGCTGGTGGCCCGGCCGCTGGCGGTCGCGGCCTGCGTGCTGCCCTTCGGCTATCGCCTGCATGAGGCGGCCTTCATCTCCTGGATCGGGCTGCGCGGAGCGGTCGGCATCTTTCTTGCGGCGATTCCGGTGTTGGTGAAGCTGCCCAATGGCATGTTCTATTTCGAGGTCGCCTTTTTCGTGGTGTTGGCCTCGCTGCTGATCCAGGCATGGACCATGGGGCCGGTCGCGCGACTCATGGGCGTCGCGCTGCCGAGAACGGCGGTGAACGCCGGCCGGGTGGAGCTGGATCTGCCGGGTCAGCTCTCCTCGGAGATGGTCGGCTTCCCGGTCGCCCCGAACAGCCCGATTCTGCGCGGCGTGAAGCCGCCGAGCTGGGCCCGACTCGCGATGGTCGCGCGCGGCGAGCAGGTGCTGATGGCCGCTGAAGCAGGCCCGCTGCGGGCGGGCGACTGGTGTTACTGGATCGCCCCGCCTCAGCGCGCGGACCAGCTCGACCGTCTGTTCGCGGCGGCGGTGGAGGAAAAGAACGCGGCGGAAGCCTTCTTCGGCTCTTTCATCGTGCATGGCGACGCTCGGCTCGGCGCGCTCGCCACGCTCTACGACCTCCCGGTTCCGCCGGAGCAGACGACGCTGACCCTGGAAGCCGCTTTCCGCGCCGCCTATGATCGCACGCCGGTGCCGGGCGACAGCATCACGCTGGGCTCGATGCGCCTGATCGCCCGCACGGTGGAAGAGGAGCAATTGGTGACGGTCGGCCTGAAGCCGATCTTGCCCGACGAAGATAAGCCCCCGCCCCGCTGGCACCGTTGGGCCCGCAAGATCCTGCAGGGACGTTAGGATCGGTTAAAGCCCAAGAACCTCGATGCTCTGCTGTAGCGCCGCTTCCCTGAGCGCCTTGTCCAGGCTCATCGACGCCCAGCGTCGCGATCGGCCTTGAGTGTTTCCCAGTCGATTGATCCGCAGGTCAAACTCGCCGCGCGGGCGCGCGCCGATCTGCAGCATTTCAGGCCTCCAACATTCTGGCTTAAGCTTGCTTATCTTTGGATCCCCGCCAAGTCTCACCCCCGAATTCCCATCGCCTGGCGCATGAACAGCCCCTTGAGGCCGGGCATCCGCTCCACCGCGGCCAGCCCCAGGCTCCGGACGCCGCGAAGAACGGGCGAGCCGTTGGAGAACAGTCGATTCAACCCGTCGGTCGCGGCGACCATGGCGGTGACGTCGGCGCGGCGGGCGCTTTCATAGGCGGCCAGGATGCCTGGATCACCGATGTCGCGACCGATCCGGACCGCGTCGGCCATCAGGTCTATCAGCGCGGCCACGTCGCGCAGGCCCAGATTCAACCCCTGGCCCGCGATCGGATGGATGCCATGCGCGGCGTCGCCGACCAGCGCGAGGCGCTGACCCGTGAAGCGCTCCGCCACATGCACGGCCAGCGGCCAGCGCCAGCGTTTGCCTTCCGGGATGATCCGGCCCAGGCAATCGCCGAAACGCGCGAGCATCTCGGCGGCGAGGCTGGCGTCGCTCAACCCCATCAGGCGATCGGCGAGATCATGTTTCTCGGTCCAGACGATCGAAGAGCGGTTCTGATCGGCCAATGGCAGCACCGCGAAGGGCCCGCCGGGCAGGAAACGCTCATGCGCAACGCCGCGA
>JBMLRS010000039.1:0-4851 GCA_049240905.1 Elsteraceae bacterium | reverse complement strand
GCGCTCCATGAAGCCCGGCCAGTTGGTGCCGAACTGGAAGCTCATGGTGATGCCGGAGACCACGCCCAGCGCGAAAGACAGCGCGAACACCTTCACCCAGAAGCGATAGGCGTTCATCCAGGCCTCGTCGCCGGTCGCCCGGAAGCGCAGCTTGAAGAACAGCAGGATCCAACCCAGCGCGATGGTGATCGTCGGGAACAGGATATGGAAGGAGATGTTCGCGCCGAACTGAATGCGGGCGAGCAGGATCGGGTCCATGGTCAGGCTCCGGAAGGAGGGACGGCGGCCTTGGATTTGCCGCCAGGAAGGGCGAACAGGCGGTCCTTGATGTCCAGGACCTTCACGACCTTGCCGCCCAGGGAGAGAAGCTGCACCAGCCGGTCGGTCTCCAGCCGTTGCACGTCGGCGTACCAGTTGGTCAGCAGCTCGATCAGCTCATGCATGTCCTTCAGGCGGGCCTGCGCGTGCTGCTCCTCGGGCGTGACCGGCGCGCGCATCAGCAGCTCGCGCAGCATCGAGAGGGTGGGGTCGATCTCGCGCTTCTTCCGCTCGTCGACCAGCGTGCGCACGATCGCGTAGATGTCGTCAGGGGTGGCGAAGAACTCGCGGCGATCGCCGGGCATGGCGCGTTGGCGCAGCAGGTTCCAGCTCTGCAGCTCCTTCAACCCCATCGAGACGTTGGAGCGGGAGACCTCGAGCCGCTCGACGATGTCGTCCGCGCAAAGCGGACGCTCGGCGATGTACAGCACGGCGTAGATCTGCCCGACCGTCCGGTTGATGCCCCAGCGGCTGCCCATTTCGCCGAAATGCAGCACGAAGGATTCGCAGAGAGGGGGAAGATTCATGGTTTCTCTGAATTTCAGTAATTTCTGAAAACTCAGATACGCCTTCACCCGCCTCCGGGCAAGCGCCGCGATTGCTTCAGTTCGCCGCGGCTCGCTCCCGGTCAGCGGTTGAGCCAGACCAGACCCATCGGAATCGCCTCGACATAGGTCACCGCCAGCAGGACCAGGATCGCGACCGCGAACATCGGGATCAACTGACGCGTGATCTCAGCCATCCCGGCCTTGGCGATGCGGGCGGCGACAAAGAGGGTGCCGCCGACCGGCGGCGTGTACAGGCCGATCGCCAGATTGAACGTCATGATCAAGCCCAGATGCACGGGGTCGATGCCGAACATCTTGGCCGTGGGGATGAACAAGGGGGCGGTCAGGATCAGCGCCGGCAAAGGCTCCAGGAAGACGCCGATCAGGATCAAGGCGATGTTCAGCAACAGAAGGAAGGCGAATTTGCTCTCGGCCACCGTCGCGATCGCGGCTGAGAGATCGGCTGGGATCCGCTCGACCGTGATCAGCCAGGCGAGCGACGAGGTGGCGCCGATCACCAGCATCACCACGGCCGATGTGATGAAGGAGCGCAGGATGATCTGCGGCAACGCCGACGGCTTGATCTCCCGATAGAAGAAGACGCCGATCAGCAAGCCGTAGACCACGGCGATCGCGGCTGATTCCGTCGGCGTGAAGATTCCCGTGTAGATCCCGCCCAAGACGATGATCGGCATCAGCAAGGCCGGCGCGCACTGCGCGAACAGACGCCTTATCAAGACCCAATCCGGGCGGCGACCGCCGAGGTCCACTCCCATTTGTCTGGCTCTGATCATGCAGAGCCCGATCAAGCCGGCCGCGAACAGGAGGCCAGGGCCGATCCCCGCGATGAACAGCTCCGCGACCGACACCTGCCCGACGAAGCCGAAGACCAGCAAGGGGATCGAGGGCGGTATCAGGATTCCCAGCGTTCCCGCGGTCGCCACCAACGCCGCGCTGTAGGGCGCCGGATATCCCTGCCGGGTCATCCCGGGGATCATCACCGATCCGACGGCCGCCGAGTCCGCGATCGCCGATCCCGAGATCGCGCCGAACATCGTGCAGGATGAAACCGTGACGACGCCCAACCCCCCTGGCAGAAATCCAAGGATCGCCCGCGCCAACTCAATCAGGCGTCGCCCCACGCCGCCGTGGCTGATCAGATCCCCCGCCAGCACGAACAGCGGGATCGCCGCCAGATGCAGCGGCTGAACCCCGTCGATGAAGGTCAGGAACACGGCCTTGAACGGATAGAACCGGTCAAAAATCCAGATCACCCCCACGGTCGTGGCCAGCAGGGACCAGACCAGCGGCATGCCGAGCAAGGCCAAGCCGAAGAACAGAAGACAAATGACGGCGAGGACCATGTCGGCTCAACCTTGTTCGGCGTCGGTGACGATTTCGCCACGCAGGAGCCGCCAAGCCTCCCAGGCGACGTAGACGGCCATCAAGGCGGCGCCGACCGGCAGGGCGGCGTAAGTCAGGCCGACCGGCCAATACAGAACGGTGGTCTGCTGCTCCATGTTCTGCAGGGCGATCAGACCGCCATGCCAGACCAGAGCCCCCAAAAGCGACAGCACGCCAACTCTGATGGCGAGCTCCAGCCATCGGCGCAGCGGCGGCGGCAAGGCCTCCACGACCTCCGTGATCCGCATGTGCGTGGAGCGGCGACAGGCGGCGACCCCGCCCAGAAAGGTCGCCCAGACCAGCATCAACTCCCCCAGCTCCACGTTCGCGGCGACGTCGACGTCGAGCGCCAGACGCGCCAGGACGTTCAGGAACATCAAGCTGATCATCACGGCGCCCAGCGCCACGACGATCAGATCGACGACATCGCCAAGGACGCGGAGCGGAAGGGGCTCCGCTCGGCTGGGTCGGAAGAATGGCATGATCGACGCTCCTGCGGCCTGGGTCAGTTGCTCGCCGGCAATTCCTTGCGGACCTGGGCGGCGGCGGCCAGCACGGCGTCGACGTCGGCGCCATAGACGCCGCGGGCGCGGTCATAGACAGACTCCACGGCGGCGCGGAACGGCGCGATCGCCGGCTTGGAGACTTTCGCGCCCTTCGCGGCCATCTCCGCGAGCTGACTGCCCTCATCCTCCTGGACCAGTTTGCGCGAGTAGGCGGCGGCCTCCTTCGCGGCGCGGCTGACGGCCTCGCGGTCTTCCGGCGAAAGCCGCTTCCAGGTCGACTCGGCGATCGACATCGGGAGCGGGCTGTACACATGGCGGGTCAGGGTGATGTGCGGCGCCGGCTCGAAAAAGCGCAGCGAATAGATGGTGTCGACCGGATTCTCCTGTCCGGCGACCGCGCCTTGCTGCAGGGCCAGATACACTTCCGTCACGGGCATGACGATCGGGGTGAAGCCAATCGCCTCCATGATCCAGCGGATCATGTCATTGGGGAAAACCCGCATTTTGACGCCTTTGGCGTCGGCCGGGCTGTTCAGCGGCGCTTTCGTGGTGAAGCTGCGGAACCCGGCCTCCCAGGTCGCCAGAACCCGAATGCCTTTGGCTTCCAGCTTCTGCAGCTCGCCGGTGAGCCATTTTGACTCATCATAGAACTTCCATCCCTGCTCGTAGCTTTCGACCAGGAAAGGCATGCCCGCGAGATTAAGCGCCTTGTTGTGCGTGGCGTAGGTGCCCGTCGCGGTGACCGTGACGTCGACGCCGCCAAGCTGAAGCTGCTCCAAGGACTTCGGATCGTTCGCCAATTGCCCGGAGTGGAAGATCTGAACCGTCACCCGTCCCTTCGAATACTCGGCGGTTTTCGCCGCGAACAGTTCCGCCGCCTTCTGCCGAGAGCCGACCGACGTGTCGGTGTGGCTGAATTTCAGAACGGTCTGAGCGCTCGCCGCGCCGGCCCACAACAGGCCTCCGCAGACCAAGGCGGCGATCAGACTCCGGCGACTGCAAGACTGGATTCCCATGGCGTCCTCCCCTGATTGACGCGCTATCGCGTCTACTTTTTTGGATTTCTTAACGTATACGTTCTTGCAAGGCCGGTCAATCCGTGGCAATCATTTTTTGCGTCGCCGCGTCACCGCCGCGGTCGCGCATCGACAAGGCGACCTGAATGCTGCGTTCCCTCCATCCCCTGTCGACCCTGCGGAGCCATGGCGCCGCCTTGCGCCGGCCGGAATGCGTGCTGACGCATCGCAGCGGCCGTCTCTTCGCCTCCGACTGGACCGGCCGGGGCGGTGTCAGCGTGATCGAGCCCGACGGGGAGACCTGGCGCATCGAGGCGCGCGGCCTCGATTTCGACCTTCGACCCAACGGCGTCTCCTTGACCCAGGAAGGCGACTTTCTCGCCGCGCATCTCGGGCCGGACCAAGGCGGGGTCTACCGGCTGGCGCCGGACGGGGCCGCGCGTCCATTCCTGCTGGAGATTGACGGCGCGCCGCTGCCGCCCACCAATTTCATCTATTCGGCGATCGACGGCGGCCATTGGATTTCAGTGTCGACGCGCCAGTCGCCCAGAGCGCTTGGCTACCGGGCGAGCGTCGCCGACGGCTTCATCATTCGGGTCGATCGTCGCGGCGCGCGCGTCGTCGCCGATGATCTGGGCTACGCCAATGAATGCGTCCCCAGCCCCGACGGGTCGCTGCTGTACGTCAACGAGACCTTTTCCCGCCGCCTGACGGTTTTCGACATCCAGCCCGATGGATCCTTGACCGGCCGGCGCCTGTTGACCGAGTTTGGCGCGGGCGTCTTCCCGGATGGGCTCGCCTTCGACGAGGCTGGCGACGCCTGGGTCACCAGCATCGTCTCAAACCGCGTGATCCGGGTGACGCCGAAGGGGCGACAGACCATGATGCTCGAGGACGCCGATCCAGAGCATCTCGACTGGGTGGAGCGGGCCTACCAGAATGAGACCATGGGCCGCCCGCATCTGGACGGGGTCGTCTCCAAGACCCTGCGCAACATCTCCAACCTCGCCTTCGGTGGGGAAGATCTGAAAACAGCCTATCTGGGTTGTCTGCTTGGAC
>JBMLRS010000038.1:0-9103 GCA_049240905.1 Elsteraceae bacterium | reverse complement strand
GTCACCATCGTCTCCACCGGGCCGCCGCCGAAGCCGCCGTCGGCCGCGGCGAAGGGTAATCCCAGCAGGCCCAACTCGGCCAACTCGCGCCAGGTCACGGCGCTGAAGCCATGCGGCGCCGCGCGGCTGGCGTTGATCTTGGCCAGATCGCCATACCGGTCGCCAGCCCAGCGCTCCACGCTGTCCTTGAGGAGCTTCTGTTCGTCGGAGAGATCGAAATTCATCTCAAAGGCCCAGGATCGCCTTGGCGATCACGTTGCGCTGGATCTCGTTCGATCCGCCATAGATCGAGACCTTGCGCATGTTGAAATAGGTCGGCGCCGCCGCGTCCGCCCAGTCGAGCGACGCCTCGAAGTCATTGCGCAGGCCGAGGTCGCGCCCGGCCGGCAGGGCGTTCGGCCCCGCCAACTCCAGCAGCAGCTCGGTGGTCGCCTGCTGCAGGTCCGTGCCCTTGATCTTCAGGATGGAGGAGGCGGGGTCCGGCCCGCCGCCCGCCCGCCGCTCCTGCGCGGCGACCACGCGCATCTGGGTGATCTCGAGCGCCTTCAGCTCGATCTCCACGGACGCCACGCGGGCGCGGAAATCCGGATCGTCCCACATCACGCCGGCCCCGGCCGGCGTCTGCTTCGCCAGCCGCTTCACCCGGTTCAGCCGTTCCTTCGACATGCCGATGCGGGCGATCCCGGTGCGCTCGTTGGACAGCAGGAACTTGGCGTAGTCCCAGCCCTTGTTTTCCTCGCCAACGAGGTTCTCCACGGGCACGCGCACGCCGTCCAGGAAGACCTCGTTAACTTCATGGCGGCCGTCGATCGTGATGATCGGACGCACGGTGACGCCCGGAGATCTCATGTCGATCAACAGGAAGGAGATGCCGGCTTGCTTCTTCGCGGCGGGATCGGTGCGGACAAGGCAGAACATCCAGTCGGCGTAGTGGGCGAGGGTGGTCCAGGTCTTCTGGCCGTCGACGACGTAATGATCGCCGTCGCGCACCGCGCGGGTGGAGAGCGAGGCCAAATCCGATCCGGCGCCGGGTTCTGAAAAGCCCTGGCACCACCAATCATCCAGATTGGCGGCGCGGGCCAGGAAGCGCGCCTTCTGCGCCTCATCGCCGAAGGCCGCGATCACCGGGCCGACCATGAAGCAGTTGAACTGCAGCGGCAGCGGAACCGCCGCCAGCATCAGTTCCTCCATGAAGATGTAGCGCTGCACCGCGCTCCAGGGCTGACCGCCATGGGCCAGCGGCCAATGCGGAACCGCCCAGCCCTTCTCGTTCAAGATCCGCTGCGACGTGACGTAATCCTCGCGCGCCAAGCTGCGGCCTTCGGAAACCTTCGCGCGGATCTCCGCAGGGATCTGAGTTTGGAAGAAGTCCCGCGCTTCGTCTCGGAAGGCGATCTCCTCGGGCGTGAAGCGCAAATCCATCGGGCTTTCCCTTGGGAGGCGAGTTCGTCGATCAACGCCGACGGGGCTGGCTCCATGACTGTCCGAAAATTTGACAGGGGTCAATTTCGCATGGCATGCAGCTTGGCCTGATCGCGGTCAGGGCAGGCCGGAACGCGGGCCAACCGCGCCGTCGACGCTGGGAGGCGCAGGAGCGATGAGTCTGGATCTGCCGCTCGCTGGCGTGAAAGTGCTGGACCTGAGCCGCATTCTGGCCGGCCCCTGGTGCGGGATGGTGCTGGGCGATCTGGGCGCGGAGGTGACCAAGGTCGAGCATCCCGAACGCGGCGACGACACGCGCGATTGGGGCGTCCGCACCAGCGCCGGCAACACCGCCTATTTCGACAGCGTCAACCGCAACAAGCAGTCCGTCTCGATCGATCTGGCCTCTAAGGAAGGGCTTGCGCGCGTTAAAGCGATGGCGCGGGAAAGCGACGTGCTGATCCATAACTTCAAGACGGGCGGGGCGGAGAAGCTGGGCCTGGGGTACGCCGCATTGAGCCAGGAATGCCCGCGCCTGATCTATTGCAGCATCTCCGGCTACGCTTCCGACGGACCGGAGGCAACTCGGCCGGGCTATGATTTGGTCGTGCAGGGCGAGGCCGGCCTGATGGCGATGAACGGCGAGGCGAGGCAGCCGCCTTTGAAATTCGGCGTGGCGGCGGTGGATTTGTTCACCGGGCAGTTCTCGGCGCAGGCGGTCCTCGCCGCGCTCTACCAGCGCGAGCGCACCGGGCGCGGACGACAGATCGAGCTGGCGCTCTATGACTGCGGCGTTGCGTTGACCTCTTATTACGGCTTGGAGGCCCTGGCCCTGGCGAAGGATCCGCCGCGCTACGGCAACGCCCATCCCTCGATCGTGCCGTATGGCGTTTTCCAGGCGGCGGACGGCCCCCTGGTGATCACCGTCGGCAACAACGCGCAGTTCAAGCGCTTCTGCGATCAGGTGATCAATCGGCCGGAGTTGGCGGCCGATCCCCGCTTCGCCACCAATCTGGAGCGGGCGCGCAACCGGGCGGATCTCATCCCTCTGCTGGAGGCAGCCTTGCTGGAATGGCCACGCGCCGATCTCTTGGCTCGGCTCGCGGCCTGCGGCATCCCCTGCGGCGAAGTGCTGGGGCTGCATGAAGCCCTGACGTCGGAGCGAACGGAGACGGCCGGTCTGGTGGTGCGCCGTCGCGACGATCCGGCCGGGCCGGAGCGCGTGCTGGCTCCGCCTTATCGGTTCGATGGGCAACGCGTCCCCGTCCGCCGCATGCCGCCGGTTTTGGGGAAGGGGTAGCTACTTCGTCCCATAGATCCGGTCGCCGGCGTCGCCGAGGCCGGGGCGGATATAACCGTGGTCGTCCAACTGGCGATCGACCGCGCAGGCGTAAATCTCCACGTCGGGATGGGCGTCCTGCATCACTTGCAGGCCTTCCGGCACGGTCAGGATGCAGACGAAGCGGATCTGGGTGACGCCGGCCTCCTTAAGGCGCGCGACGGCGGCGGCGGCGGAATATCCGGTCGCCAGCATGGGATCGACCACGATCACCAGACGGTCGCTGATGTCCTCCGGCAGCTTCAGGTAATATTCGATCGGCACCAAAGTTTCGGGGTCGCGGTAGAGGCCGATATGGCCGACGCGGGCGGAGGGCACGAGGTCCAGCATGCCGTCAAGGATGCCGTTGCCGGCGCGCAGGATCGGCACGAAGCAAAGCTTCTTTCCTTCCAGCAGCGGAGATTCCATCTCCTCCAGCGGCGTCTCGATCGTGATCTTCTCCAGCGGCAGATCGCGCGTGACCTCGTAGCAGAGCAACAGGCTCAACTCGCGCACCAGCCGGCGGAACTCGGCGGTCGAGACCTCCTTGCGGCGCAGCAGAGTGAGCTTGTGCTGAACCAGCGGATGGCTGACCACATGGAGGTTCGGGTAGAGGGACATGAAGGCTTTCTCCCACGGAAATAGGCTAAAACACGGTGCCGTCGCTGATCACCCGCAAGGGCGGCCCGCCGTCGGCGCGCAGGGCGCGGGCGATCTTCCGGCCGGCGGCCCAGCTGCCGCCTTCGAGAATGCAGGCGAGCGGCATCTCTGCGGCGGTCTTGCCAAGCAGGGCGCGCACGGGATCGGCGAGGCGGTCGAGCAGGGCGACGGTGAGCGCGCGCCATTCCACGACCGGCAAGCCGTCGACCGCAAGGTCCTGAGTCGCCAAAGCGGGATCCTTCAAGCGCAGCACGCCCAGATCCAGGAACAAGCCGCCGTTGCGGTATTCAGGGAGGCCGGTCATTTCGTCGAGCCCCGACACGGGAACGCCGGCGTCCTCGAAGATCTCCACAAGCGAATAGGCCATCCACTGCGACAGCTTATGAAAGGGAACCAGACCATTGGTGAGATCCGGCGCGACGATCGCGGGATGGCGCCAGACGTCCCCTAACGCCAAACCGCCCAAATTCAACCGTTCTGGCCAGATCGGGCCCAGACCTTCCAGCAACGCGGCCAGGATCGCCTTCGCCGGCAAGGCGCCGTCCTGCCGCTGCGCCATCAGACAATCATAGAGGCCGCCGACGCGCGCGCCGGGAAACAAATCCGGCCGGGCGCTGAGCGCCGCCCCCGCGTTCCGCAGCAGGGCCGCGCGCCCTTCCAACCCGACCAAAGGATTCGTCTCGGCCACCTGGAACATCTCGGCCAAGTCTTTCGCTGAGACGGCGGCCAGACCGGCCGCATCGGCGCGCAGAGGGAGATTGGGGTCGCTGGAGAAACGGCCCGCCTTGAAGCCGAACAGGCTCGCCACCGCCAGGCCTTCGGAGCGCGCGATCGACTGGCCGGTCTCCGCCTCGTGAAACCGCCAGTCCGGTCCGGCGCCGGCGTCGAGCAGCACGCTGACCACGCAGAGGTCGATGCGGATCCGGGCGATCTCCGCCGGGTCCAGGTCGGAGAGAGTCGCCTGCAAAGCGCCCCAGCGATCGACCCCGCCGGCCGCAAAATGCCGCCATCTCGCATGGTAGGGGACCTTCAGGTCTGGGTAGTTCTCCCGGATCACGTCGGCGACATAGCGTGCGGCGGCCGGCATCGCGTCGAGGTCGACCGCGAAATGCGTCAGGTCGCCTTGCAGGCCGAGCGCCAGCAACTGATGGGCGCGCGCGCGGATGACGGCGGGATCGCGCAGCGCGGCGACCGCCTGCTTCGGGTCATCGAGGTTCGGCACGCTATTCCTCCAGGCCGCGGCCCTTGGCCTGGCTCAATTCGCTTGCGTCGGGGATCTTGTCAGTGAAATAGCCGGCGGCCTTCTTGGCGTCCATCTCCACCCGGGCGTCGGCGGGGATCAGCTCGTCCGGGATCGGCACCCGCTCAACCACCTCGATGCCGCTGTTGATGATCGGATCGTATTTCATGTTGCTCATCGACACCAAACGGTCGAGCCGACTGATTCCCAGCCAATGGAGCACATCCGGCATCAGCTCCTGGAAGCGCATGTCCTGAACCCCGGCCACGCATTCCGTGCGCTGGAAATAGGCGTCGGCCCGGTCGCCGCCTTCCTGGCGCTTGCGCGCGTTGTAGACCAGGAATTTGGTGACTTCGCCCAGCGCGCGGCCTTCCTTGCGGTTATAGACGATGACCCCGACGCCGCCCTTCTGCGCCTCCTCGATGCAGACCTCGATGCCATGCGCGAGGTAGGGGCGGCAGGTGCAGATGTCCGACCCGAACACGTCGGAGCCGTTGCATTCGTCATGCACCCGGCAGGCGATCCTGGTCTTCGGCTTGCCCAGCTTGCGCGTGTCGCCGAACAGATAGACCGTCATCCCGCCGATCGGCGGCAGAAAGGCCTTCAGGTCCGGTCGGGTGACGAGCTCCGGGAACATGCCGCCGGTCTGTTCGAACAGCCCCCGGCGCAGATCCGTCTCCGAGATCTTGAAGCGCTTGGCGACGCCGGGCAGCCACCAGACCGGCTCGATAGCGACCTTGGTGACTTTCACGTCGCCGTTGGCGGCCAGGATGTTCCCATCCGGCGTCAGGCGGCCGGCGAGAACGGCCTGCTGCAGCTCCGGCATGTTGATATGGGCCTTGGTCACCGCGATGGTCGGGCGCACGTCCCAGCCGGCCTTGATCTGCTCGGCGAAGGTCTCCGTCGTCATATGGCCCCAGGGATCGATCGAGACGATCTTCTCCGGGTCGCTCCATTGCGGGAAGGGGCCGATCGGCTCCGCCGGCGCGGTGTTGGTGAGGTCCGGCTTATGCTCCGCCTTCAATTGGCCTGAGGCGATCGCCAGCGCGCGGTAGAGCGAATAGGCGCCTGAATGGGAGCCTATCGCGTTCTGGCCACCGGGGTTCATCAAGGTCGCGACGACCGGGCCGCGCGCCGCCGGGTCGGCCGCGCCCCACTTGATCGGAAGCGGCACGGAGCCCGTCGAGGTGCTGGGGTGCGAAGTCAGCACGATCGATTTCGGCGTCGGCTTCTTCTCGTTCGACAGATGCGGAGTCCCGGTGCTCTTCATGATCGACGTCCTGCAGGGAGTAATTTATTTAGGCGGAAGGTAATATAATCCACAAGCCCGCAGGACGAATCCTACAGTTTCTTCGACAGCGTCGGCGAAATACTGGTCCGTCAAGAATTCTCGATCTTCAACGGCGCGGATCTGCGCTTCGAAATCCGCGTAGGTCTGGGTGACGGCCCAGACCATGAAGAAGAAATGCTTTGGATCGAAGTTTAGGAGCCGCCCTTGCTTCATCCAATGACGCAGCACGCGGCTTTTTTCATCAACCAGCGCGCGCAGATCCTGATTGAGGAAGCTCTTGATCTCGGGCGCGCCGGCCAGGATCTCAGAGGCGAACACCTTGGACGCGCTGGGGAAACGGCGCGAAAAATCCATCTTGGCGCGGACATACTGCTCGATCGCCGCACGCGGATCGCCATCCTCGACGAACAGATCGGTCTGCGACAGCCAGAGCGCGAGGATATGGTCGAGGACCGCGCGATACAGCCCCTGCTTGGATTTGAAGTAATAGATCAGGTTGGCCTTGGGCAGGTTCGCGCGCCCGGCGATCTCCTCCAGCGTCGCGCCGGCGAAGCCGACCCGGGCGAAAACATCCTCCGCCGCGCGCAGCAGAACCGCCTCGTTCGCCGCGCGCACTCGACCCTTCTCCGGCTTGTCCGGAGAGTGCTCAAGGGTCTGGACGCGCTGCGCAGTCGCCATAAAGCCTCCCAAGCCCCGGAGGGTAAAGAGAAGCTGACTAGATGGTCAAGTTAATCTCGCTCAAGCCAACCCTCCAGCCTCATCCTGAGCTTGTCGAAGGATGAAGATGTCATGAAACGCCTTGAGTTAGGGCGCCCTTCGACAGGCTCAGGGTGAGGTGGTGGAGGCGGAAGGATAGACCAATCGGTCAGGCTTCTCCTGGATCCTTCACCCCGAAGCGCAACTCGATCCGGTAGCGCGCGGAGGCGCCAGGGGCCAGGGTCGCGGAGCCTGGGCGGCGCTCGATCCGGGGCGAGCCGCCGATCTCGCCGCAGAGGCCATGCCAGGGCTCCAGGCAGAGATAAGGGGCGCCGGGCTTGGTCCAGATCCCCAATTGCGGGCTGTCCGGAAACCGCAGCTCCAACCCGTCGCCGCCCGGCTCTCCGAACCAGACGGCGCGGGAGCGCGGCGCGTCGAAGATCAAGGCGCCATGCGCGAACAGGGCGTCATTCAAGGCCAGGACCCGGCCCTTGACGGGGGAGGGCGGCCTGATGCGGGTCAGCAGTCCGCTCTCCACGTTGATCCGGCGGATCGGCGCGTTTTCCTCCTGCTCGAAGCGGCAGATCTGGGCGTCGCGCGCGCCGCCTTCGATCGGCCAGAGGAAGGCCGGATGGTAGCCGAAGCTGTAGGGCATCGGCCGATCGCCGTCATTATGCACTGTCGCGGTCTGGATCAGCGTGTCGCCCGCGATCTGGAAGCCCATGGTGAGGCGATACTCGAAGGGATATTGCGCCTTGGTCGCGTCGCTCGCGCGTTGCTCCAACAGCAAGCCGTCGTCGCATGGCAGGGGCGAAAACTCCCGTTCCCGCGCGAAGCCGTGCGACTGCATGGGCAGGCGCTTGCCGTCGATCTCCACATGCCCGTCGCGCGACTTGCCGACCACGGGGAACAGGATCGGCGCGCGATAGTCCCACCAAGTCGGATCGCCATGCCAAAGCCGGTCTTGGCCGCGGAAGACGATGCGCGACAGCTCCGCCCCGCGCGCGGCTATCTCAATGGCGATCTCGCCCTGCGCAAGCTTCATAGCGCGCGCGGCTCGTAGGGCGCCTCCAGCGAGGCGATCTCTTCGGCGGTCAGTTTCAGGTCGACGCAAGCGGCGGCGTCGTCCAGATGCTCCAGCTTGGTCGCGCCGATGATCGGGGCGGCCATGACCGGCTTCGACCAAAGCCAGGCCAGGGCGACTTGGGTCGGCTTCACGCCGCGCGCGGCGGCGATCTTGCGCAGGATGTCCGCGATCGCGAAGTCGCTGGGGCGGAAGCCCTTGGCGTGGATATCGTTCTGCGCGCGCTCGGTCTCGCCGCCGCCTTCCGGCTTGCGGTTCGCGGCCAGGAAGCCGCGCGCCAGCGGGCTGTAGGGGATCAAGCCGACGCCAGCCTCAAGGCAGAGCGGGATCATCTCCCGCTCCTCTTCGCGCTGGATCAGGTTGTAGAGGTTCTGCATCGCGATCGGCTTGGCGTAGCCTTTCAGGTCCGCGAGCATGCACATCTGCGCGAACTGATAGGCCGGCATGGTGGAGCCGCCGATATAGCGCACCTTGCCGCTGCGCTGGATCTCGGTCAGCGACTGCATCACCTCCTCCAGCGGGGTGTAGCCGTCGAGACGATGCACCTGGTAGACGTCGATGTAATCCGTGCCGAGGCGGGTGAGCTGCTGATCGACGCTACGGAACAGATGCTTGCGGCCCAGGCCGATGTCGTTCGGCCCATCGCCCATCTTCAGCCCGACCTTGGTGGAGATCACCAGATCGTCGCGCCGGGCGTAGCCGATCAACTCCTTGCCCATGATCGTCTCTGACTCGCCCTGATTGTAGGCGTCGGCGGTGTCGAAGAAGGTGATGCCGACGTCGAGCGCGCGGCGGAAGAAGGGACGGCTGCCGTCCGCCCCCAGCGCGTTCCAGGCGCGCCGTCCGGCCGCGCCCCAGCTGTTGCCGCCCAGACAAACCGCGCTGACCTTCAAGCCGCTGCGCCCCAAAGTCACGTATCGCATTACATTCTTCCAACTGATGAACTGGGTTGAGACTGAATCATGCCCGCGCGCCGGGCGTTAGAGAATTCGCTCGCCAAATTTCCGCACGGCTTTCTCCGATAGCGTCAGGCCAAGGCCTGGGGCTTCGTTCAGGGTCAAAAAACCGTCGGCCATCTGGTGCGGGTTTTCGAACAGCTCCGCCTGCAGCGGGTCGCGCTCCGGATCCGGGAAGGACTCCAGGATCAATCCAGCGGGGGTGGAGGCGACCAGCGGCGCATGCAGATAGCAGTCGTGATGCGGCGCGACCTTGATGTGGTTCAACTCGCACAGGGCCGCCAGCTTGCGCCCGGCGGTGAAGCCGCCGGACATCGTGCAGTCGAATTGCAGGATCTGGATCGCCTGATCCTCCACCAATCCTCGGCAACCCTGGGCGGTAAGCTCTGACTCGCCGGCGGACAGCGGGATGTTGGTGCGGGTCGCGAGGATCTTG
>JBMLRS010000037.1:0-4416 GCA_049240905.1 Elsteraceae bacterium | reverse complement strand
AGTAGAAATGATCCTCGAAGGCCGGCAGCACATGCGGGTCGGCCAGGGTCAGCTTCTCCGCCAGCAGGGTGATGAAGCGAAGCGCATGGCCGGCGTCCGCGCTCGGCGCGGGCGATCCGGCGGCGGGGGCCTCGTCCGCGATCAGCGCAGGGTCGCGCCAGAGGGGCGCGCCGTCGCGCCGCCAGAAGCAGGTGAAGGCCCAGCGCGGCAGGGATTCGCCGGGATACCATTTGCCCTGGCCGTAATGCAGCAGCCCGCCCGGCGCGTAGCGGTTCTTCAGGCGCTTGAGCAGCTTGTCGGCGTAGATCCGTTTGGTCGGGCCGACCGCGTCGATGTTCCATTCCCCGGCGTCGCGATCCTCGACCGAAACGAAGGTCGGCTCCCCGCCCATGGTCAGCCGCACATCCTGGGCGACCAGCTCCTCGTCGACCTTCTCGCCGAACTCCTTCAGCCGCTCCCAGCTGTCTTCCTCATAGGGCTTGGTGACGCGCGGCGTCTCCACCACGCGGCGGATCGTCATCTCGAAGCCGAATTCGACCTCCGCCTTCTCCACCAACCCCGTGATCGGCGCGGCGGAGCGCGGCTCCGGCGTGCAGGCCAGCGGGATATGGCCTTCGCCGGTCAGCAGGCCGGAGGTCGGATCCAGGCCGATCCAGCCGGCGCCGGGCAGATAGACCTCCGCCCAGGCGTGCAGATCAGTGAAATCGACCGAAGTCCCGGCCGGGCCGACCACCGGCTTCTCGTCCGGCGTCAACTGGATCAGATATCCCGAGCAGAAGCGCGCGGCGAGGCCGAGATGGCGGAAGATCTGCACCAGCAGCCAGCTTGAATCGCGGCAGGAGCCGGCGGCGGTGCCCAGCGTCTCCTCCGGCGTCTGCACGCCCGGCTCCATGCGGATCAGGTAGCGGATGTCGCTGGCGAGGCGCTGGTTCAGGCCGACCAGGAAATCGATCGTCCGCATCTTCTTGCGGTCGATCCCCTCCAGATAGCGCGTCAACAGCGGGCCGCAGGGCAGCGGCTTCAGGAACGGCTTCAGGTCCTCGGCCAGATCCGCGTCATAAGCGAAAGGGAAGCTCTCCGCCTCCGGCTCCAGGAAGAAGTCGAACGGATTGAACACCGCCATTTCGGCGACGAGATCGACCGTGACGGAGAACTCGCGCACCCGCTCCGGGAACACCACGCGCGCCTGATAATTGGCGTGCGGATCCTGCTGCCAGTTCACGAAATGCGGTTTGGGATGCACCGTCATCGAGTAGCTGAGCACGGGAATCCGGCTGTGCGGCGCCGGGCGCAGCCGCACGATCTGCGGCGACAGCGTGACCAGCCGGTCGTAGCGGTAGCTGGTGCGGTGGGTCAGCGCTACTTGGATCGCCATGAATTGTTCCCACCCCAAAGTCTTTTTGACGCGCCGCTGCGCCTCACCCTGAGCCTGTCGAAGGGTCGGCCCAGCACGCCGACGATAGCGGCTGAGCCTCTATGCTTCGACAAGCTCAGCATGAGGGAAGAGGTTGTGTTTGCTTATCACAACCTAGCAAACCCCATACCGAAGAGTTTAACCCTTCAGGGTCTTGGCGTGATGACGCAGATGGTCGGCCATGAAGCTGGCGATGAAGAAATAGCCGTGATCATAGCCGTCATGGCGGCGCAGGGTCAGCGGATAGCCTGACTTCTTGCAGGCTTCCTCCAGCAGATGAGGGTGCAGCTGCGGCTCCAGGAATTTGTCGGCCATTCCTTGATCGACCAGAAGGGCCGGCCGGGAGGCGGCGTCGGCGAGGTTCTCGATCAGCAGGCTGGCGTCGAAGGCTTCCCAGCCTTTCCTGTCCGGACCCAGATAACCCGCGAAGGCCTTATGGCCCCAGGGGCAGCGGGTCGGCGAGCAGATCGGCGCGAAGGCGGAGAGCGACTTGAAGATTCCCGGGTTCTTCACGCCCAAGGTCAGCGCGCCATGGCCGCCCATCGAATGTCCGAACAGGCCTTCGATGGTCGGATCGACCGGGAAATTGGCGTGCACCGCCGCCCGCAGATCCTTCAGCACATAGCTTTCCATCGAATAGGCCCCGGCCCAGGGGGCCTGGGTCGCGTCCAGATAGAAGCCGGCTCCGGCCCCGAAATCCCAGGAGTCGGTCTCGCCGGGAAGGCCCAGATCGCGCGGGGTCGTGTCGCAAGTGACCAGCGCCAGACCCAGCTCCGCCGCCAGCGCCTGAGCGCCCGCCTTGATCGCGAAGGTCTCCTCCGTGCAGGTCAAGCCCGCCAGATAATAGAGTATGGGGGCCTTCCGCGCGCCCGGCGGAGTGAAGACGCCGAACTTCATCGGCGTCCCCGTGGCCTTGCTCTGATGGCGATAGAACCCCTGGACGCCGCCGAAGCAGCGATGTTCCGCCAAGGTCTCCATCAATAGACCACGACGCTGCGGATGCTGGATCCGTCATGCATCAGGTCGAACGCCTTGTTGATGTCCGACAGCGGCATGGTGTGCGTGATCAGATCGTCGATGTTGATCTTGCCGTCCATGTACCAGTCCACGATCTTCGGCACGTCGGTGCGGCCCTTGGCCCCGCCGAAGGCCGTGCCGCGCCAATTGCGGCCGGTGACCAGCTGGAACGGGCGGGTCGAGATCTCCTGGCCCGCGCCGGCCACGCCGATGATGATGCTCTGGCCCCAGCCGCGGATCGTGCATTCCAGCGCCTGGCGCATCAGCGTGACGTTGCCGATGCATTCGAAGCTGTAATCGACGCCGCCGCCGGTCATGTCGATGATCGCCTGGACGACGTTGTCGACTTCCTTCGGGTTCACGAAATCAGTCATGCCGAATTTTTCGGCGATCGCGCGCTTGGCGGGGTTGATGTCGACGCCGATGATCCGGTCCGCGCCGACCATGCGGGCGCCCTGGATCACGTTCAGGCCGATGCCGCCCAGGCCGAACACGGCGACGGTCGAGCCCGGCTCCACCTTCGCGGTGTTGATCACCGCGCCGATGCCGGTGGTGACGCCGCAGCCGATGTAGCAGACCTTGTCGAACGGCGCGTCCTCGCGGATCTTCGCCAGCGCGATCTCAGGCAGAACCGTGTAGTTGGCGAAGGTGCTGCAGCCCATGTAATGATGCAGCTTCTTGCCGCCCATCGAGAAGCGGCTGGTGCCGTCCGGCATCACGCCCTGGCCCTGGGTCGCGCGCAGCGTGACGCAAAGGTTGGTCTTCTTGGACAGGCAGAATCGGCAAGTGCGGCATTCCGGGATATAAAGCGGAATAACATGGTCGCCCTTCTTGAGCGTGCGCACGTCGGGGCCGACGTCGACCACCACGCCGGCGCCTTCATGGCCCAGCACGGTCGGGAACAGCCCCTCGGGGTCCGCGCCGGACAGGGTGAAGAGATCGGTATGACAGACGCCCGTGGCCTTCAATTCGACCAGCACTTCGCCAGCCTTCGGCCCTTCGAGTTGAACGGTTTCGATCACCAGCGGCTTGCCGGCCTCGTAGGCGACGGCGGCTTTAACGTCCATGCGAACTTCCTCCCTGCGCTCCCCTGCGGAGACGGGCGCGAAGATAGCCAACGCGCGGGCGGGCGGGAAGCGCCTCGCGCCGGATTTCTGCAAGAAATCGCCCTGAGACGCGTGAAACGCGGCCCGATGGAGGCGCTGAGCGCCGCGGTTCTGTCCCGCTCCGCCGGGGTGGAGGGGGACGCGCGCGGCAAACCGGGCAAGCGCCAGATCACGATTCTCGATCAGGCCGCCTGGGAGCTGGCCCGCCAGGAGCTCGGCCGACCGGACCTTCCCTGGCTGCTGCGCCGCGCGAATCTCTTGGTCTCAGGCCTGGATCTGCGGGCCTCGACCGGCCGCCTGCTGCGCGTCGGCCCGGTTCTGCTGGAGATCACCGGCGAGACCGACCCCTGCCTGAAGATCGACCGCCCCACCCCCGGCCTGATGCAGGCTTTAACTCCGGACTGGCGCGGCGGCGTCACCGCCCGCGTGCGCGAAGGTGGACGGATCGAGGCGGGGATGGCGGTCAGGTTTGAAAAGGATCTGTTTGGTTAACACCTAACGCGCATGACAGTAATCTTCACTAATTCGCCTACCGTCGCCTAGAATAACTCCCCTCACCCTGAACCTGTCGAAGGATCAAGCAAACTCCTCATCGCTTCCCGCTCGCGACCCTTCGACAAGCTCAGGGTGAGGCAAGTAAAAAAATCATTGCGAGCTCGGCGATTTGCGGTGTGCGCAATTCGTCGCCTCGCAATGACTTAAATTTATTAAGTCCGTCCCGCGACCCGCGCCTGCCAGACGGCGAGGCCGGGCGTCACGACCAATTCCATGATCAGCGCCAGGCTCATGGGCAGCGAAGGCCAGCCCTCCGTGACCACGCCAAACAACCGGGCGAGGCCGCCGATCACCACGGCGAAGGCGGCGAGGCGGAAGCGGTCG
>JBMLRS010000036.1:0-5048 GCA_049240905.1 Elsteraceae bacterium | reverse complement strand
AAGCCGGGGCCGATGCTGGAGGACTACCCGGATCTTGCCGCCAAGGGCCTCGCCCATCTTTGGGAGGAGGCCGGCGCCATCCTGGGCTTCGCAGTGCTGATCGACGGCGACGGCTATCTGCTGCTGGACAACATCGCAGTCGCGCCCGAAGCGCAGGGCAAGGGCGTCGGAGGCCGATTGATCGCGTTCGTCGAGGCCGAGGCGGTGCGCCGCGGCTTCCCGGAATTGCGGCTCTACACCAACGAGAAGATGACCGAGAACCTCACGCTCTATCCAAAGCTCGGCTTCGAGGAGACCCATCGCGGCCGGCAAGCGGGGTTCGACCGGGTGTTCTTTCGCAAGCGCCTCTCCCTTTAGCGCGTTTTCGGCTTTTCGCGCTTCAGGCCGAGTTGAAAACGCGCTAACGAACCATGATCTCAACGCGACGGTTGCGCGGCTCCGCCGTCTCGTCCGAGGTCTTGACCAGAAGGTCGTTCTCACCCCGGCCGGTCGCGACGATGCGGTCAACGGCTACGCCACGCGCCGAAAGCAGGCTGGCGATGGCCCGGGCGCGCTGTTCGGAGAGCCGCTGATTGACCGTGTCCGGGCCGGTCGTGTCGGTATGGCCGATCACCTCCATGTCGAAGCCAGGCCCCCGGGCGCGAACGTCCTCGAACACCCGTTCGAACGCAGCCGCCGACTCAGGCGTGAGTTGGTCCGAGTTGGTCTGGAAATAGAGACGGAACTGCGTGGGGTTGCGCGGCGCGGCGGCGAGCGCGGACTGGAAGATCGAGCGCGCCTCGAGCGGAGTCACGGCCACGGTCTCCAACTGTCCGGTGCGGCCGATCTGCGCGGCGGCGTAGGCGCTGTTCAGCAGGGTCGACCCGCCGGCCTGGGTGACCTGAACCGCGCCGACCTTGCCGTCCGCGTCAGGCAAGACGACGAACAGATTCTGGCGCAGGCGCGGCTCCTCCGCGCAGGCGGCGAGAGCGAAGAGAGCGACAAGGAGAAGACGGCGCATCGGCTCAATCCTGTCCGGCGCGAACGAGGAAGGTGGTGCCTCGAACGCCGAGGATCGCCGTCGGCGTCTCGACCTGCATCGCCTCCGGCGAGCCGCGCGCGATGTCGCCGGAGGTGACCGCGAGGGTGCCTCGGTTGAGCCGGGCCTTCATAGAACCATTGAAGGCGGCCGAATTAAACTTATAGTTGCTGATCGATAGCTGGCTGTTTGGACCTGCGGAAAGGATGCTGTTGTCCGTGAGCGTCAATCCAACCGCGCCGTCCCGCCCGGTCTCGATCACGTCGCTGCGCCGAACCAGCGCGCCGACCTCGGCTGGGCGGCGCGCCGCGCCATTCACCAGAAAAGCTTCGCCGACGCTGGTTTTGATGCGCCCGATCGCCTCGTCGTCCGAGGCCAGGGCCGGCGTCCGTCCCAGGGTCGACGGCAGCGCGGCGATCAAGAAAAGATACAAAACAAAAGATCGCACTGACCGTCTCCCTAGAGCATTATGGTTTTACCGATATTATTCTGAACAATGACACGCCATCTCCCTGCAGCACAAGCCGACGCGCCCCCGACCCACGCGGCGGCCCTGACGTTCAGCGTGCGAAAAGCCTCTTCGCCGCCAGTTGAGCTGGCGCGCCGCACCATCCGCGCGTTCCTGCAGAACCCGCAGCGATCGGAGCGCGATCAACACTGCATACAACTTATCGTCGAAGAATGGCTGACCAATCTTGTCAACCACGGATGCGTCGAAGGCCGGACCCATCTCGCCTCCATGACCCTGACGAATCTTGGGGCGACCGTCCGGATCCGCCTTGAGGATGATTGCGCCGCCTTCGACCCCACCGCGCTGCCCTCTCCGTCGCTCGACGTGGATCTGGAGCAGCGCGGGATTGGCGGATTAGGCGTGCATTTGATCCGCTCCCTGGTCGAACAGTTCAGCTATGAGCGGCGCGGCGACAAAAACATCTGGGAATTGATCCGACGAATCGATACCCCTGCTCTAGAAGCCAATTTCGGCGAGGATCGACATGGCGTTATCAAAGACGATAAACGGCGCGACGACGGTGCTGGCGCCGGCGGGACGTCTGGATCACGAGACCTGCGCGGCGTTTGAAGCGGCGATCGTGTCGGAAGTGCGCGCCGGCGGGATCGTGCTGCTGGACATGTCGGACGTGCCTTATGTCAGCTCCGTCGGCCTGCGCGCGATCATGATGGGAGCCAAGGAAAGCAAGGCCGCCGGCGGCAAGCTCGCCGTCGCCGCGCTGCAACCCGTGGTGAAGGAGATCTTCGAGATCAGCCGCTTCCATTTCGTCGTGCCGATTTTCACGACCCTTGAGGAGGCGACGGCGAAGCTGTCCGGATAAAAACCCTACAGTTTCTATTGATTTATATTTTTTGGCGGCTCTACGCTTGCGGGCCGGACCAACGAGGCCCGGCCTGTCGTTGGAAGTCCCATGGCGAGCGCTCCCGCGCATTGGCGTCTGCTTGTTCCTAAGCTGATCACAACCCTGCGCCAGGGCTATGGCCTGCGCAGCTTTCAAGCCGACGCGATCGCCGGGCTGACGGTGGCGATCGTGGCCCTGCCCTTGGCGATGGCCCTGGCGATCGCCTCCGGCACCACGCCGGACAAAGGCCTGTTCACCGCGATCGTGGCCGGCTTCCTGATCTCCGCCCTCGGCGGCAGCCGCTTCCAGATCGGCGGGCCGACCGGCGCCTTCGTGGTCATCGTGTTCACGGTGATCCAGCAGCATGGCTATGACGGGCTGGTGCTGGCGACCTTGATGGCCGGCGTGATCCTCGTGGTCGCGGGCCTCGCCGGGCTCGGCTCTTGGATCAAGTACATTCCGGAGCCAGTGGTGGTGGGCTTCACCTCCGGCATCGCGCTGATCATCTTCTCAAGCCAGATCAAGGACCTGTTCGGTCTGGAGATCCCGACGGCCTCCGCCGGAGTGTGGGAGGTGTGGAGCGCGAACTGGGCGGCGCGCGCCACCGCAAGCGCGCCCAGCATGGCGATCGCTTTCGGCGCGCTGGCGACGATCTTGCTGATCCGCCGCTTCGCGCCGCGCCTGCCGGGCTTTCTGGTGGCCGTGGTCGGGGCGAGCCTCGCCGTGTATCTGCTGGACCTGCCGACGGCGACGATCGGATCCCGCTTCGGCGGGATTCCGAACAGCCTGCCCGTCCCCGCTCTTCCCACCATCACCGCGGCTCGGTTGGCCGAGCTGACGCCCAGCGCCTTCACGATCGCGTTTCTCGCGGGCATCGAGTCCCTGCTCTCAGCCGTGGTGGCGGATGGAATGACCGGCGGACGACATCGATCGAACTGCGAGTTGGTGGCGCAGGGCGTGGCCAACGCGGCCTCCGCGCTGTTCGGCGGCATGCCGGCGACCGGCGCCATCGCCCGCACCGCGACCAACGTGCGGACCGGCGCGCGCTCTCCTGTGTCGGGCATGCTGCACGCGGTGTTCCTGTTGGCGTTCATGGCGTTTCTGGCGCCATTGGCGGTGTTCGTGCCGTTGGCCAGCCTCGCCGCGGTTCTGGTTGTGGTGGCCTGGAACATGAGCGAGATCGATCACGTCCGCCATCTGCTGAAGGCGCCGGCGGGCGACCGCTTGGTCCTGATCCTCACCTTCGCCTTGACCGTGCTGGTGGACCTGACCATCGCGATCGGCGTGGGAGTGGTGTTCGCCTCCTTGCTGTTCATGCATCGCATGGCCGAGGCGATGACGATCGACGCGGACAAGAGCAGCATCCTCACCGAGGATCAGGATGATTTCACGCGCCCCGCCTCGGATCGAAGCGCCCAGCGCGCCGACCTCCCGGCCGACGTTGAGGTGTTCAAGTTCCGCGGCCCCTTCTTCTTCGGGGCAGCGCGCAAGCTGACGGACGTGCTGGACGGCATCGGGCGGCGCCCGCGCGCGATCATCCTGCGACTGGGCGAATCCCCATTGATGGACGCCAGCGGCGCCGGCGCGCTGACCGGATTTCTGCAACATTGCGAAGCGTCGGGCGTCGCGGTGATCCTGTGCGAAGTCACCGCCCAGCCAAGGGCGCTGCTGGATCGCATGGGCGTCATCAGTGGGCAGGTTGGCGTGCGGTTGGTCGCAAGTTACGCCGAAGCTCTGGCTTTATCGAACGCGCCGGCCCGTTAAGCAGCGCGCCCCGACGCCAATCAAACCGGTTTGCCGAACCGGCCCCTAGGCCGGGTGAGCGCTTCGCGCGCGCGATGCCGCCCGCCCTGCGCCATCAGGGTCAACGCCTGGAGGATCAGATCGGTCGGGTCCGGGCGCTCACGCAAGCCGGGCGCAACCTGCGACGGGTCTCCCATGCGAGCGTCGGCGAGAAGCCGCCAGTAAAACAGACAGAACACGCGGAGGCCCGAAGCCAGGCTGGCGTCCTCTCGCCGCCGATCCACCTCATCGGCGATGAAGGTGAGCGGAACTCGCTCCCGATCCGCGACGTCGTTCAGACTGCGCCAAATCTCCTGCTCCAGACTGACCGTCGTGCGGCGGCCTGAAACCGTCAGAGTTCGCCTCTCACGCGTATTTCGCTCTCCGGCTTCCGTCATTCTAAACCCGTGCAATCGCTTCAAAACGCAAGACCAGCCTGCATCTTTAAGTTGGGAGGCGCGACAGGAAAGGAAAACCGATCCAAAACTCCGCGCGCTCTTGCCCGCAGAGATGGTCTTACCGGACGGCTCGTCGCGGCGTCAAAATAGTTTCGGGTTCATTGTCGAATCTTTTTCACCATTTCTTTATCGTTCAATCAAGTTTTCGGGACGAAACGGGTCGCGACGTGAAAGGATGCCGATCAGGAAGCTAGCCGCGGCTGGCCTTCAATGTGCTAAGCAAATGTTTCGACGCGAATCAGAACCTGGGCTGACCTTATTGCTGACGCAGACATCCTCGCGAGACTGGCGCCGGATTTGGCGCGACCCGTCATGAGCCGCTTGCGCCTCGACGCCCGCAGTCTGGGCCGCGCCGCATTGAACGGCGTGGCCTTCCTGACGCTCGGCTTCATCTCCCTGCCCTTGGTCTTCGTGACCTGGCTGGCCTTCTTCAAGCAG
>JBMLRS010000035.1:13833-25160 GCA_049240905.1 Elsteraceae bacterium | reverse complement strand
ACAAATTCGCGTGATTCGACTCCCTTGGCCGATGGGTTTGTGCTAAGAGAGTGACGCTACTCACATGAGACGAGCCCATCGCCAGATGGCGCTCGTGATTAGTTAAATCCATGCCCGAGCCGGTCGTCGCGAAAAGCGGCAACGGTGAAGGCATGCCGTAAGAAAACTGAGCCTGGTCCACATAAGGGTGAAAAAATGCCGAAGGACAACGTCGAGTTTACGACCGGCGATCACGTCGTCTATCCCTCTCACGGGGTTGGTCAGATTCTAGGGATCGAAGCCCAAACCATCGCGGGCTATGAGCTTAAAGTTTTCGTGATTTCCTTCGAGCGCGACCGCATGACGCTGCGCCTGCCGGTGGGCAAGGCGCGCACGTCCGGCCTGCGCGCCTTGAGCAGCCCTAATGAGATGAAGGCCGCGCTGGCCAAGCTGAAAGGCAAGTCCAAAGCGCGCCGCACCATGTGGAGCCGCCGCGCCCAGGAATATGAAGCCAAGATCAACTCCGGCGACCCTTCCTCGATCGCGGAAGTCGTTCGCGACCTCTATCGGAACAGCAGCCAGGGCGACCAGTCCTACAGCGAGCGCCAGATCTATCAGGCCGCTCTCGATCGTTTGGTCCGTGAATTCGCCGCCGTCGAACAGATCGACGAGGCGACTGCGATCGAACGCGTCGAACAAATGCTGCAAGCCGCCTAACACCCCGCTTCCAGGCGCCTCCGGCTTGAACCGAGGGGCGTCTGGAGTCGTCGGTCAAATACAGATCGTCTTTGTTTATCAAGCGCACGATCCGTATTCATGCCCCGCGGCGTTTTTCAACGCCGCGCCTTGCCGGTCATAAAGCTTTAATCTATAGCTGGTCGGACCATGTCTGATCGCGAACGGTTTGTCCGGCTGCGGGCTGGTCGTCCAATCTGGGCGATAGCGGCGGTCCATGGGCAACTGGACCGACTAAGCCAACTTCACGAGAATCTGAGCCGCCGGATCGAGCTGGGCGACGCTGTCGTCTATCTTGGCAACTACATCGGCGTGGGCTCGCAGACGCTTGAGGTGATCGAGCAGCTGCTGCGCATGCGCGTCTGGCTGCTGGCTCGACCGTTCGCGACCAGCTGCGACGTGGCCTTCCTGCGCGGCGCCCAAGAAGAGATGTGGGGCAAGCTGCTGCAGCTGCATTTCGCCCCCAACCCCCGCGACGTGCTGGGCTGGATGATGAGCCGCGGCGTCGACGCGACGCTGGCTGCCTATGGCGGAGACGCGAACGCGGGCATGATCGCGGCGAATGAAG
The DNA here is from genome assembly GCA_049240905.1 of Elsteraceae bacterium. Taxonomy (GTDB): domain Bacteria; phylum Pseudomonadota; class Alphaproteobacteria; order Elsterales; family Elsteraceae; genus JBMLRS01. The sequence goes on along the minus strand of JBMLRS010000035.1, from coordinate 23,878 downwards.
GGCCGGTCGCGCTGAGCCGCTGGACCCAGAGCCTGCGCGACTCGATGGCCCGACGGCCCGGCCACACCGCCCTGATGACCGGACTGCGCCGGGCGGCCTTCACCCAGGACCAACGCCTGCTGTTCGTCCATGCCGGGCTTGATCCGGCCCGGCCTCTGGATCGACAAGGCGACAGTTTCTGGTGGGCTGCGCGCGGCTTCGAGGGCATCGCCGAGGGCTACGATCCTTTCGCGCTGGTGGTGCGCGGTTTCGATCCGGCGCGGCGCGGCGTGCTGCGCACGGACTCGACCCTGTCGATCGACGCTGGATGCGGCTATGGCGGCCCGCTCGTCGCCGTGCGGTTGAGCCCGGACGGGACGGAGCTGGATCGGATCGAAGCCTGAAAAATTCCGATCAAAAAAACTTCATCGTTCGCTGATCCGTCCTTTCCCGAGCCGCGTAGAAGCTATGTCGGGTGATCAGCCCGTCTCAAGCGATGAGGGGGCCGCCATGGCTAGCGTAGACGATCCGCAGACCCAGCGCGCAAACCTGCAGTTCATCAAACAATCGATGAAGCAGCCCCTGCTTGAACGCGATCACGAGTTCGAGATCGCCCGTCGCTGGCGCGACGAAGGCGATCAGGCGGCCTTGCATGAGCTGGTCTCCAGCTACACGCGCCTCGTGGTCGCCCTGGCGACCAAGTTCCGCAATTACGGCCTGTCGATGGGCGACCTCGTCCAGGAGGGCAATGTCGGCCTGATGCAGGCCGCCGCGCGCTTCGAGCCGGATCGTGAAATCCGCTTCTCGACCTACGCCACCTGGTGGATCCGCTCGGCGATGCAGGACTTCGTGCTGCGCAACTGGTCGATCGTGCGCACGGGCACCACGGCCGCGCAGAAGTCGCTGTTCTTCAATCTGCGCCGCATGCGCGCGAAGATCGAAGAAGCGAGCGGCCGACCGCTTGATGACAATGGGCGCGTCAAGATCGCCGAGCAGCTTGGCGTGGACATCTCGGAAGTCGAAGCGATGGAGACCCGGATGGCGGCGAGCGACCAGTCGCTCAACTCGCCGGTCGCCGACGGCGCGGAAAGCGAATGGCAGGACTTCATCGCCGACACCCGCGCCAATCCGGAGGAAGTGGTGATCGGGATGCGCGACGCGCAGACACGATCCCGCTGGCTGGCGGAAGCGCTGGGCGAGCTCAGCAGCCGCGAACGCACGATCATCGCGCAGCGCCGCCTGACCGACGAAGGCGCGACCTTAGAGGAGCTGGGCCGCGAGCTGGGCGTCTCCAAGGAGCGCGTGCGCCAGCTGGAGCACCGCGCCTTGATGAAGCTGCGCACCTCGATCCTGCGGCGGGTCGATCAGCCAACCGACCTGATGATCGAGGCTTAAGCCAAAGCCTAATGAGCTCGGTCGAAGTCAGTAAACGGAGACGTCACCCTTCGACAGGCTCAGGGTGAGGAGAAACGGGTAGGCGACGCAGCTAACCCCCTCATGCTGGGCTTGTCGAAGCACGTTCCTTAGTCGTGCTCAGAGTGGGGATCGCAGTTTGCTTCCGCCTTTACTGGAGTACTTCTATCTGCTCCGGGTGCGTGACCTGGATGAGCGGGCCGTTGCGGTTCTCTATCCAGCCGCGCACCCGCACCAGCTTCCCCGACAGAGAGAGCGGATCCAAGCCGGCGGCGGCGAAGCTCTTGGCGTTGCCGGGCTGGACGACGGCGGTGAAATCAGTCCGGTGATCCGAACCAAAATTCAGGTAGATCCGACCACCGGCGGAGGCGGCGCGCAGCACCTTGCCCTCGACCAATTGAAAGCTGTCGAGATCGCCGCCAACCGTCTCCGGCGTCCGGATCCTATAGTAGGGCAGCGCCCAGATGCCGCGATTGGCGGCGCGGGCCTCGCGCTCGGCCGCGAACAGTTCGTCAAGGCGGGAGCGATTGTCAGCGAAGCTGTAGAGCCGCGCCATGCCCAGCCGCAGCATCTCCGCCTGAAGAAAGCGGCCGGACTCATCGGTCAGATGCGCCAGAACGCGGCCATCGCGATCGCCCGGAGCGCCGCCGAAGCTGAGCCTCAGGGTCTTGCCGGCGGCGAGCCGAACCAACGCGGCTCGGGACTCCTCCGCCAACGGCCAGGGCGTGAAGTTGCGCCGCCCGAGCGGCAGCTTCGGGGCCTGGATGCCAACCAGCCGCACTTCGCGGCGATCCGCCAGACGGACTGTGTCGCCGTCGATGACTTCCACGACTCGGCCGGTCTCCTGCGCCGAGACCGAGCTCGAACAAAGCAGAAAAAAGCAGATTAAGGCGCGTTTAAGGGCGCGCGACATCCATCACTCCAACAGTCTTGCCACGTTTCGGATCGATCACGAGCAGACGCTCCGCGCCATCCGGCAGGGTCGCGCGCAGGACCAGCCGGTCGCCCACGCCGGTCATCTCCAGAATCCGCGCGCCCGATGGCAAATCTAAGGCAGTTGGTTGGAACCCCTTGTCGGCGTCGATCTTATAGATCAGACCCACGAACAAGCCGACCACGCCGAAGACGATCAGCACGCCCAGAAACACCACGATCGCCTTCAAAACCTTCAAATTCATGACCAAATGATCCCAATGATGTTCGCTCTAAGCGCTTACGCCGCATGACATCCCAGCCCTTGGAAGAGGATCTGGTCGAAGATCTGGAGGAGGACGGCCCGGCGGCGGCGGCGGGACCGCTGTGGGTCGCCCTCCCCCCTGACGCCAAGCCGGACCGGCTGGATCGCGCGCTGGCCGCCCTGCTGCCCGACTTGTCGCGCACGCGGCTCAAGGCCTTGATCCAGCAGGGCGCGGTCTCCACGCCCGACGGTCCAGTGTTCGATCCCTCCGGCAAGGCAATGCCCGGGCAAAGTTTCGCCATCATTCTTGGCGAGGCTTCGATCGGCGAACCCGAGCCGGAATCCATTCCGCTCGACGTTCTATATGAGGATTCGGACCTGATTGTCATCGACAAGCCGGCGGGAATGGTGGTCCACCCGGCCCCCGGCAACCCGACGGGGACGCTGGTGAACGCGCTTCTGGGCCATTGCGGGGCGAGCTTGGTCGGCATCGGCGGCGTCGCGCGGCCGGGCATCGTGCATCGCCTGGACAAGGACACCAGCGGCCTGATGATCGCCGCCAAGACCGATCTGGCCCACCGCGACCTGTGCCGCCAGTTCTCCGAACGCAGCATCGACCGCGCCTATGTGGCGGTCGCCTGGGGCCGGCCGACCGCCGCCAGCGGCGAACTGTCGGGATCGATCGGGCGCGACCCGCGCGAACGCAAGCGCATGGCGGTCACCGCCGGCGGCAAGCCGGCGCTGACCCGCTATCGGCTGATCGAGAGCTACGCCGGCGGCGTCGCCAGCCGGATTGAATGTCGCTTGGCCTCCGGCCGCACGCACCAGATCCGGGTTCATATGACCCATCTGGGACATCCCCTGATCGGCGACCCGCTCTATGGCCGCGCGCCGCGCCGGCTGTCAGGCCCGGGCTGGGAGGCGGTGGCCCGCTTTCCCCGCCAGGCGCTGCATGCGGCGGTGCTGGGCTTCGTGCATCCCAGCAGCGGGGAAACCCTGCGTTTTGAACGCCCGCCGCCGCAGGATATGGCGGAGCTGACCCGACTTTTAGAGGCGCTCTAAAAAACTCTGTACCCGACCAAAGAAGTCGGATATTAATGGTTTCAACAAGTGACCGAGGGGCGCAGGGCCAACGTCTGGCGACCGGTCCCCGGGGTGAGTGAAGGATCAAGGATCATGGCCGCGGCATCGCTTCCAATCGTCGGCTCCGAAGGCAATCTTGGGCGTTACCTGCAGGAAATCCGCAAATTTCCTATGCTGGAGCCGGATCAGGAATTCATGTTGGCCCAGCGTTGGCGCCAGCATGAGGACCTCGACGCAGCCCATCAGCTGGTCACCAGCCATCTGCGCCTCGTGGCGAAGATCGCCATGGGATACCGCGGATATGGCCTGCCTCTCAGCGAGCTAATATCCGAGGGAAACGTAGGGATGATGCAGGCGGTCAAGCGCTTCGACCCGGAGCGCGGTTTCCGTCTGGCAACTTACGCGATGTGGTGGATCCGCGCCGCGATCCAGGAATACATCCTGCATAGCTGGTCGCTGGTGAAGATGGGCACCACCGCCGCGCAGAAGAAGCTGTTCTTCAATCTGCGCAAGCTGAAAGGCCAGATGCAGGCGATCGACGACGGCGATCTGAGCGCGGAGCATGTGAAGAAGATCGCGACCGATCTGGACGTGCCGGAATCCGACGTGATCAGCATGAACCGCCGCCTCGCCGCCCCGGACCATAGCCTGAACGCGCCCCTGCGCGTGGACGGCGAGGGCGAGTGGCAGGATTGGTTGGTCGACGACCGCGACAATCAGGAAGTCGTGCTGGCCGACCGCGAAGAGTTGGACAAGCGCAAGGCCCTGCTGGTCGCCGCGATGAAAAGCCTGAACGAGCGCGAGCGCCACATCTTGACCGAGCGCCGCCTGCGTGAGGCCCCCACCACGTTGGAGGACCTCAGCCAGCACTACAACATCAGCCGGGAGCGCGTGCGCCAGATCGAAGTGCGCGCGTTCGAAAAGCTCCAGAAGGCGATCCAGACCGCCGCGCTGGAGCAAAAGCTGATCACGGCGTAATTGAGGGGGAACGCCGGGAGCCCGTCACGCGGGCTCCTGGCTGATCATCTCCAACTTCTGTCATCAACTCGCCTGCGAGCGCCTGAGGCAGACTCCCTCGCCCTGAGCCTACCGAAGGGCCGGGCAAACTCAATACTGCTTCCCGCCTCCACGCCCTTCGACAAGCTCAGGGTGAGGTAGGTATTTGTTTTTCCTTACAATTCGTCAACCCGGCAGGCGCCCTTCGCGAGATAAGTGGACCGCCGAGTTCGCGGAGACGAAAACAGAATTGGTTAACCCGATCAGCCCGGCTGATAAGTGGTCATGTCGATCATCTCTTCTTCCTCAGGGGCGACTTCCACGCCCCATTCGGCGATGATCGCCTGCTGGCGCCGACGCAGGCTCGCCATGGTCTGACGATCGCGCAGGGTCTGAATGCGGATCGCGACATGCGGGATGATGTAGAACACGCCCCATCCCACGCCGGCCGCGAGATACCAGACGAGCCAGGACCAGGGAGTGGTGATCACCGCCATCAGCCCATCGATGCCGCCGCCCTTGCGCCAAGCCATCAGCATCCAGGGCAACACGCCGGCCAGATTGAAACCGCCGACCGTATAGGCCGCATATTTCTCCTCGCGCCGGTCGATGATCGCGGCGACGACGGTCGGCAGCATGCCGCAGAGCAGAAGAATCACGTTGGCCAGCGCGAAGATCAGCGCAGGCGGCAACAGCATCCACCACCAGATCGAGATCCGGCGGCGGCGACGCGGGGTCATCGGTTGATCCATGCCCATGGCGTTCCCCCAGACTACCGATTGCCGAAGGCGGCGAGCACGACGAAGGCCGTGACCACGCAAAGCAGAAGGCCGGCGATGGCGGCGGCGATCTGCTCGCCGATCGTCTGGACGTCGCCCAGCCGCTCGCTTTCCTTCATGTCCATCTCATTGATGGCCCCTTCGAGCTGGCGATACTCGCTCTGCGCCTGGGCGAAGCCCTGCTGGTCGGCCAGACGCTCGGTCTTGTCGTCCAGCACCATCAACAGTTCGGACAGATTGCCGCCTTCCGACACGCGCGCCAGCTTCTCGGCCATGCGCTCCCGGCGGGAGCGGTGATGGTAGGTGTCGGCGTTGGGCGCCAGCAGCTCCGCGATCCAGCGGCTCAGCGCCGGAACGGCGCCGCCTGAGGCGGTTTCCTGGATGTGCGCGAGCAGGCGCAGCGTGCCCATGTTGCGCGCCTCGTTGTCGACCGAGGACAGCGGGCGGATCAGATCGTCGTTGGTGCGGCGCAGCCGCGCGGCGATGAACGCGGCGAGATGGCGATCCATCGGCGCGTCATGCCGGTCGGAAGCACGCGCGGCCAGCTCCAACGCCGGCAGCACATGCTCGACGTCGGTGACGATCAGCCCATCGAACATCGGGCTGAGGCAACGCTGATTCGGGTTCAGCTCGTAGATCACCCGCTCGACGCCATAGCCGGGCACGGGATTGTCCAAGATCGCCGGCAGCTTCTCCAGCACCTGAACGATGCGGACCTCTTCGGAGTTCGGCTTAGCCTGAGCCGCGACCCAATGGATCGCGAGACGGCCGGAAATGATCTCGCACACGGTCTGGCGCATGTCGCGATGCGGCAGCGCCGCCAGCAACGCGGTGCCCAATCCGTCGATCGTCACGCCGAAGCCGCGGTAGCGGATGGGCGCGGCCGGATCGAGCGCGGTGCAGACGCGCGCGACGATGCGATCGTCGGAGTTCTTCGATTGCGCGCCGACAGTGGAGGAGATGGTCGCCTGAACGGCGTTGGCCTTGGCTTCGTCGCCGACCGCGCGGCGCAGCCAGCCGTCCAACGCCTTGCCCTTGGCGGCGGGCGCCGCCTCCTTGAAGTCGGTCGCCAAGGCGATGCCGAGGCTGCGAGCGTTGAAATGCTCAACCCCGCCAAACTCGAATGGACGGGAGGCGCGCTGCGGCAGCTTCGATTGCTTGGGGCTGAGCCGGCGGCCGGACAGCCACATGTCGATGTCGGCGACGGTCCAGCGTTCCTTGTGATCGTCGCTCAACAGACCGCGCAGGACCTCCATGAGGCCAAGCGGCAGGCGATACTGCCCGACCAGGGTGGCGTAGCTGCCGAACTCGATCTTGTTGGTCAGCAGCTCCGCGTCGGTCATGGTCGCGGTCGGGCTGCGGCCGATCAAGAGGAACAGGATTGTGACGCCAAGGGAGTACATGTCGTTCGACGGCAGACCCGGGCCACGCCCGGTCGGGTCGCACATCATGCTCTCGATGGTCTCGAACAACGGCGGCTGCGAATAGCCGGGCGGCGCGGTCCACCCGTCGCCCAAGGTCATGGTCTTGCGGCTGTCGTCGGTCCAGAACAGGTTGTCCGGCCGGATCGCGCGATGGGCGAGGCCCCGGCTCATCAGATCCTTCAGCGGGCCGAGGGTCGCCTGCAGCAGGCCGCGAACGATGTCCTCCTCGGTCAACGGGGGAACGGTCGCGGTCATGTCGCCGACCACGCGCGACCCAAGGGGCCGGTCCATGATCAGAATGAAGCGCTTGCCGTCGACGCCCGGCCAATCGACCAGACCCCAATCATGCGGCTTCAGCATGCCCGGCAAGTTGAACGCGCGAAGCTGCTCCAGCGCGTCGAATCGCTGCGGCATCTCCGGATCGCAAATATAGGCCATCACCGGGCGCGACGGGTCGTTGCGCAGCGTGGCGTGGAACGCCATCGCGGTGGGGGAGTTGTAGGCGGGCAGAGGCTGGTCCGGGAAGATCTGATAGCGGACCTTGAAGATCAGCGCGGATCCCATGCCCTCGGCGACGCCTGCGGCCGCCGCCCCAGCGGCCCCGGCCGCGATGGCGCCCGCCTCGCCGAGATCGGCCCCGTCCATAGGCTCGTATGCCTGCTCATCGCCGTCATAGGCGGCGGGATCATATTCGCCGGCGTACTCATCCTCCACGTAGCCGTCGTCATCGACATACGCGTCGTTCGCGCTGTCATAGGCGGCGTAACCAGCCTGCGTGGTGGTTGGCTCCTCCGACTGATCCGGAGCGACGAACGCCGGACTGCTCATGAACAGCTCCTAAATCCCATTCGCCGCTAAACTACCAGCAATCGACCAAGAATCCAGCGGGCATGAATTACCCAGTTAAACTGAATTCTCAAGAGAGGAAAAGTCGCCGCGGATCAGCCAAGAAAGGGATCGCGCACCAGGATCGTGTCGTCGCGCTCCGGACTGGTCGACAAGAGCGCCACCGGGGCCCCGATCAGTTCCTCGAGACGGCGCACATACTTGACCGCGGTCGGCGGCAACTCCGCCCAGGAGCGGGCGCCGCGCGTGCTTTCCGACCAACCCTCAAGTTCCTCGTAGATTGGCTCCACGCCTTGCTGCGCGCCCTGCGCGGAGGGGAAATGGTCGAGGGTCTGCGACCCGAGCTTGTAGCCCACGCAGACCTTGAGGGTCTCGAATCCGTCCAGCACGTCCAGCTTGGTCAGAGCGATGCCGTCGATGCCACCGACCTTGATCGCCTGACGCACCATGACCGCGTCGAACCAGCCGCAGCGACGCTTCCGGCCGGTCACGGTGCCGAACTCGCGGCCGCGTTCGCCCAGCCGCTCGCCAGTCGAATCCAGCAGTTCGGTCGGGAACGGGCCGGAGCCGACGCGGGTGGTGTAGGCCTTGGTGATGCCCAGGACATAGCCGATCGCGCGCGGGCCGAGGCCCGATCCCGCCGCCGCGTTGCCCGCCACTGTGTTGGAGGAAGTGACGAACGGGTAGGTGCCGTGATCGACGTCGAGCATCGCGCCCTGGGCGCCTTCGAACAGGATCCGCTTGCCGGCGCGCCAGGCCGAATCGAGCGTCAGCCAGACCGGATCGGCGAAACGCAGCAGACTCGGCGCCAGCTTCATCAGCTCCGAGATCAGGCGGTCGCGGTCTACCGGGGTCGCGCCCAAGCCTTGCCGCAGCGGATTGTGATGGGCGAGCAGGCGATCCACGCGCTGGGGCAACAGCTCCGGCTCCGCCAGATCGCAAAGCCGGACGGCGCGGCGCGCCACCTTGTCCTCATAGGCCGGACCGATGCCGCGGCCGGTCGTGCCGATCTTCAGCGCCCCGTCGTTGCTGTCCTCGCGCATGCGGTCCAGCTCGCCATGCAGCGGCAGAATCAGCGGGCAGCTCTCGGAGATGCGCAGATTCTCCGGGCCGACCTTGACGCCCTGACGACCAAGACGCTCGATCTCGTCCAGCAACGCCCAGGGATCGATCACCACGCCATTGCCCAGCACGGCGAGCTTGCCCGGCCGCACCACGCCCGACGGCATCAGGCTGAGCTTGTAGGTCTGATTGCCGATCACCAGCGTATGGCCGGCGTTATGCCCGCCCTGGAAGCGCACGACGACGTCGGCGCGTTCGGACAACCAATCGACGATCTTGCCCTTGCCCTCATCCCCCCACTGGGAGCCAACCACGGCGACGTTCGTCATTCTCAATTCTCCCGGGACGCCTAGCGCCGACCAGACAGGATAAGGGGATCGCCCCGAGGTTCGGTAGAAAAACCGGGGCGCGTTAGAAAAAGCTGAGCGGCGTGACTTCCAGCACGTTCGGCACGGCGCGCAGCTGCTCCAGCACCTCCGCGCTGACCGGACCGTCGACCTCCGACAGCACCATGGCGGTCTCGCCCGCGCGCGACCGGCCCAGATGGAAGGTCGCGATGTTGACGTTCTCGGCTCCCAGAATGCCGCCGATCTTGCCGACCATCCCGGGCACGTCCCGGTTGCGCATGTAGAGCATGTGGCGGCCCAACTCCGCCTCCAGCGGCATGCCCTGGATCTCCACGATCCGCGGCTTGGTGTCGGCGATCAGGGTGCCGGCCAGCTCCAACCGTCCCGCGTTGCTGACGACCACGATCCGCAGCAGAGTCTGATAATCCTCCGCCAGTTCATGCTTGGTTTCGGAGATCTGGATGTTGCGGTCGCGCGCGATCGCGCCGGCGCTGACCATATTGGCGACCGCGTCGCCGCGCGCCATCAAGCCCGCAATCGCCGCCGCCGTGATCGGCTTGGTGTTCAGCCCGGTCGCTTCGCCCTGATATTCGATCGTCACATGACGCAGCCCGTCATGGGTGATCTGGCCGGCGAAACGGCCCAACAGCTCCGCAAGCTTCATGTAGGGGCCGAGCTTGGGAGCCTCGTCCGCCGTGACGCTGGGCATGTTGACCGCGTTGGAGACGGCGCCGGTCAACAAGAAGTCCGCCATCTGTTCGGCGACCTGGAGCGCCACATTCTCCTGCGCTTCCGAGGTGGACGCGCCCAGATGAGGCGTGCAGATCACGCGGTCGTCGCCGAACAGCGCGTTCTCCTTCGCCGGCTCCACCGCGAACACGTCCAACGCGGCGCCGGCGACGATCCCGGCGTCCAGGGCCGCCTTCAGCTCCGACTCCA